>JAYUXG010000052.1:0-12460 GCA_043753125.1 Saprospirales bacterium
CGTCGTACTTGCGACGAGGCTGTTTCGAATGTATTTTCTTGTCCATAAGCACACAAATTTAAAAGAGTTTTGTGTGCGGAAAAACTAGACACTCTCAGATGAAGGTGTTGCCGGTTTGCAGGATGGTGGGCCCATTTTGGGCATCAAGGTGCGCAATGGTAAGGAGGAGGATAGCGGCGAGGAGCCGTCAGGGGGTTGGAATGGTGTTCATGTTGAACGGATTTAAGGTGAATGGATGTATTTTTGGCAAAGGTTAGGCGGTGGTACACACAAGAGGCGTAGGAGCCTAGTAGGGCGATCAGATTTGCGTGGCAAACATTTGCCCCTCCCCATTCTCAAAGCGCACGAGGAGCGGCTCTTGCGTGGCAGGGATGTCCGTCATCAACCACTTGCGACCGGTGGGGGCGACGATGAAAAGCCCTTGGTCGGAACCCAAAGCCGAGAACTATTCATTACTTGCGAAAACGAATCGCCTCCTGCGTACCAGCCACCACCAAATAACGACCAGTGGGCAACGATTGCAGATCGAGCGACCAATCGGCGGTCTTGGAGGAAAAATGTTGTTCCAGTACCACTTTGCCGTCTAGATTAAAGACTTGCACAATCAGACTTTTCACGGGCATCTCATCCGCGACCAACCAAATGCGGCGAGGACTAACGATAACTTTTACTTCTGGTTCGTGTTGCAATGTAGCAGCCACGGTATTCATTTGCAAAAACAGGGTACAAAAAAGAGTAATCAAAAAGGACTTTTTCATATATTGAAAAAATAAAATGGTCAAGTGAATGTATGTCACGTTGCACTATGATGGCGCGCATCCTTCGGGGATTATTTTGCCGGTTAAAAGGTAGTTTATTGGTTGATTAGTTCGTCCCAGAAACCTGACTTTTATTAAAAAATGTCCAAATAAAGGGCCTTGGAAACCTGATTTTTGCCCATCACTTATACAAACTCAACTGTTATGAAAAATACGCTTCGTTCCTGCTTTGGCGTGTTGTTGCTGGTGGCCCTACCGGGGCTGGCCCATGCCCTTGATATCGGCATTTCTTATGCCGTGTACGCTACTCCCGACCAACCTTACGTAGAGATCAACTTGGAAGTAGCGGCCAGCTCGATCAACTACATCACCGTGGACAGCACCCACATCCGGGGGGGTGTGGAAGTGATGATGCTCATTAAAAAAGGGGAAACAGTGGCGGCTTACGAAAAATATGTACTTAGCAGCCCGTTGGTGCAGTTTCCGCAATCGCTGCTCGATGTGAAGCGGATGCAGGTCCCCGTCGGGGAATATGTGCTGGAAGTACACGTGCAGGACCTGAACGATTCGCTCAACCACAAAATCATCCGCCAGCCGCTGGTGGTGGCCATCCCTACGAGCATCCATCTATCGGAAGTGCAGTTTTTGCGCGGTTTCAAGGCCGATGAGTCGAACAACCCGTTTACCAAAAACGGCTATTTTTTGGAGCCGCTGCCCTTTGCTTTTTACAATAGCAGTGCCACGCGGTTGGCCTTCTACGCCGAGGTGTACCATGCCGACAAGTCCGTCCGCGATGCCAGTTATTTGGTGCGGTACTTCATCGAACAGGAAAAGGGCGTCGGCCCCAAGACGCTGATTTCCAGCGGCAGTCAGCAAAAAAAGCCGGGACCGATCGATGCCCTGTTGGTGCAGATGGATATCAGCAAGTTAGAGAGTGGCAACTACTCCCTCACCGTGGAGGTGCGCAACAACGCCAACCAGTTGTTGGCCACGCGCAGTCTGTCGTTCCAACGCAGCAACCCGCTCTTCCAGATCGACGAAAGCAAAATCACGGATGAAATGGTGGAACAGCAGTTTGTGCAGAACCTGGACGAAACGGCACTGCGCTATGCCCTGCGCGCAATAGGCGTACTGGCGACCGGCTCCGAATCGGAGACCTTGAAAAACATCCTGTCCAGCAACGACTTAAAGCAGATGCGCTTTTACCTATTCCGTCACTTTGTCCGGCGAGACCCCAACAACCCGCAGGATGCCTACAACAATTTTATGCAGGTAGCGGCGGCAGCCCATGAACGCTTCAAAAGTGGCTTTCGCCACGGTTTCGAGACGGACCGTGGGCGCGCCTACCTGCGCTTTGGCCGTCCTGACGATTTGATTCACGTGGAAGACGACCCTGCTGCGCCCCCCTATGAGATATGGGTGTACTACAATTTCCCGGAGACCAACCAGCGCAACGTGAAGTTTTTGTTCTACAATCCGTCCCTGGCGGGCGAAGACTTTATACTCTTACACTCCAACGCCCGTGGCGAGATCAATAACCCGCGTTGGGAGCGGGTACTCTACGCCAGAAATGCCGGGGAGGAATATCAGGGCGACAACCTGCACGATGCCACTACCATGAAGCGCAACGTAAACCGCAATGCGCGGGTGTATTTCGAGAGCTTCTAAGCTAACTATGAAGTATGAGGTATGAACTATAAACGTGTGCGTTTATAGTTCATACCTCATACTTCATAGTTCTTTAGTTTCGGTCATCCTTGGCATCCTGCCGACGCTGCACGTAGTCGTACCAGATCGGTTTGTAATCGTAGGTCATGTAGATTTCCGTGTCGAAGGCCCCCCAAGCCCCGTTTTCGAGAGCTAAGTTAAGGCGCCGTACTACGCTGAGCGGCACCTGTAGGATAATGATGTGGCCCAAACCCATCGCAATCGTCCAGGAGACGACCCGTGCTTCGGCGGGCGGGAACATATCCCAGAAACCCTGCGACTCCAAGATGCGACGGATCTCCGGCAGGTTCTTGTCCTGCTGGTGCTTCAGGAAGATCGTCACCAGCACGCTATCGCTGGAAACTGGCACGGGTGGCACCATGGAGGGCCCGGTGGCGGGTGCGGGTGGCGTGGTGGTGGGTACTTGCGCCAAAGCCAATTGGCTCACCAACAGGCAGTTGACAATCAAAAAAAGAAGTTGCTTAGACATTTTTTTTAATGTGATAATCCCGTTTAAAGCTACGGGACAGCTTCTGCTAATGTGCTATTGTTCGTTTAAAAGGGCCTAACCCCCTGCTTTGTCCTTTGCTTTCCAGTGGGCAAAATGGCCGACAAAGATAGCGGCTGTTAGATAGTTCTTTTTGATTTGCCGAAAAACTTGCAAAACGGGAGTTTGAAACTATTTTTGCCTGTCCTTCACGAAAGCCGCAGGCTTTAAACTTCTTTTTATGCGCAAGCACCCCGCTGGCTTAGCCTTTCTTTTCCTCACCGAGATGTGGGAACGCTTCGGTTATTACCTGATGATCGGCATTTTCCTGCTGTACCTCACCGATGCCGAAAAGGGCGGCCTGGCTATGGACCGTGCGCCAGCGACCGACATCTTTGGCACCTTCATCGCGTTGGTGTACCTCACGCCGTTCATTGGCGGTCTGTTGGCCGACCGGCTGCTCGGGTTCCGGCGGAGCATTATCATCGGTGGCTTGTTGATGGGTATTGGCTATATGCTGCTGGCCATCCCCAACAATATGACGACTTTCTATCTGGCGTTGGGCATTATGATTTTGGGCAATGGGTTTTTCAAGCCCAATATTTCTACACTGCTCGGCAATCTCTACAACGAGGACAAATACAAGGCGCACAAGGACGACGGGTACAGCATTTTTTATATGGGCATCAATATTGGTGCCCTGATCTGCAATTTCGTGGCGGCCTATCTGCGCAACACCTACGGCTGGGGCTATGCCTTTATGGCAGCGGGTGTGGGTATGTTTATCGGCGTGGTGGTGTTCATCGTTGGTATGCGCCACTATGCCCATGCCGATGTGGTCAAGGCCCCCGTGGCTGGGGAAACTGGAGTGGGGGCCATGCTTTCCTCGGTATTGCTGCCTGCTATCGTGGTCGGTGTGGCCGCCTGGCAGATTCCGGGCAACGTGTTCGGATCCGACTCGACCGATGCTTTTTTGTTCGGTTCGCTGCCGGTCATCGGTTTTTATGGCTGGATCTGGTGGAAAGCTTCCGTGCAGGACAAACCACGCATTTCGGTGTTGTTGGCCATTTACGCGGTGGTCATCGTTTTTTGGGCCATTTTCAAGCAAAATGGCACCGCGCTGACTACTTGGGCGGAGTTTTACACCGACCGTACCTACCCGGCCTGGATGGAGACGCCCGCCAAGTTTATGGGCATGACCCAGCAGGTGACCATGACGCCCGATACGTTCACGGTCTACGACGCACAGTTTCGCACTACCCGCGACTCGAACAAGAAATTGGTAGAAACCATCTCACTGCCACCTTATTTTCAAAATATAGCGGAAGATGAACGCCCACCATCGGGTACGACCATCCCACTGGTGTCCACTGAGATATTTCAGTCGGTCAATCCCTTCTTTGTAGTGGTACTCACACCGTTGCTCATTTTGTTCTTTGCCTGGCTTCGTCGCCGGGGGCGGGAACCGACGACACCCGGCAAGATTGGGTGGGGACTGGTCGTCACCGCGCTTTCTACCCTGGTGACCATTGCCGCCGTGGCTGCCTGCCACAACGGGGCCGAGAAAGCCTCGGTCGGTTGGCTGTTCGGGGCTTACGGGGTCATCACCGTAGGAGAGCTGTGCCTCAGTCCGATGGGCCTCTCCATGGTCTCCAAAATGGCTCCACGCCACTTGGCAGGCCTGATGATGGGCGGTTGGCAGCTGGCCACTTCTTTGGGCAACAAACTCAGCGGCGTATTGGCATCTATGTGGGACCAATACGATGACAAGGCCAATTTCTTTTGGGTCAACTTTGTGCTGCTTTCCGCCGCTGCCCTAGTCCTGTTCGCTATGCTGCGCTGGCTTAACAGGGTGTTTCGGGAGCAAGGGCTACATTGAATGGAAGAAGTGACACTTTTTAAAAAGTGTTACTTCTGTTAGTCAAGAGCGCCAATTAGAAATGACCCCTTCTTTACATCCTCAACATTTTTCGTCCACCTTCTTAACAATTTTTCTCAACATCATTCTTGAAATGGCAACTAAGCAAAAAGTAAACAAGCAGCAACAGGTCCGTCGGGACCGTGAGGAAAACCGTAAATTCATCACTATTGTGGCCGTGGCTACGGTATTGCTGATGGCGCTGCTGTATTTCGTCTTCGCACGTTAGAGGCTAGGTAGCAGGGAGCATTTACCTTATGGAATGTAGAGGTGACTATACACGTTTTTTTTACTGCTTCTCCCAACCAAATGGAGGGGCCTACGTTCTGTTTTTGCCTTGCTAACATCCTAAAACAAACGACAGCACCCTTTTCCAGCCTGTCAATACGAAATAACCATTCTCATGCAATTCAATATTCCCGATACCGGACAAAAACGCGTGGTGATCGTGGGAGCTGGCTTCGGCGGCCTCACCTTGGCCCGCCAGCTCGCCACCTCCAACTTCCAGGTGGTATTGGTAGACAAGAACAACTACCACCAGTTCCAGCCGCTGTTCTATCAAGTGGCGATGGCGGGCCTGGAACCGTCGAGCATCTCTTTCCCCCTGCGCAAATTGTTCCAGAACAGTAAGAACGTGTTCGTGCGAATCACCAAAGTGTTGTCCGTGCAGCCAGAACAAAATTTGCTTATCACCGAGATCGGTGCCGTGCGCTACGATTATCTGGTGATAGCCATTGGCGCAGACACCAATTGGTACGGTAACGAACAGATTAAATCCAACGCCATCCCGATGAAGGCGGTGAGTGAGGCTTTGTTCCTGCGCAACTCTATGTTCGAGGACTACGAGCGGGCCACTATCGCCGATAATTATGAGCAACGCCAACCTTACCTCGACATCGTGGTGGTCGGCGGCGGACCCACGGGCGTGGAACTGGCGGGCAGCCTGGCGGAGATGAAAAAACACATCATCAAAAAGGACTACAATGACGACCTGAAAAGCGAGGAAATAGACATCCACCTCGTCCACGGCGACCCGCGCCTATTAAACACTATGTCGCCGCAGGCCTCGGCCAAAGCCGAAGCCTACCTCCGCGAACTAGGCGTACAGCTCTGGCTGGACAAGGTGGTGACGGGTTACGATGGCCAAACCGTGACGGTGGATGATGGCTCCACCATCCGCACCGACAAGGTGATCTGGGCTGCTGGCATCACTGGCAATAAATTGGAGGGCATACCCACCGCTGCCTTGGCACGTGGTAACCGCCTGAAAGTCAACGGCTTCAATCGGCTGGAAGGTAGCGAGAACATCTTTGTCGTGGGCGACATCGCACTGCAAATAGAAGGCAAATGGCCGAATGGGCACCCGCAGGTGGCGCAGGTGGCCCTGCAGCAGGGCAAGCGGTTGGCCAAGAACCTGCGCCGGATGGAAAAGGGCGAGACGCCCCAGGATTTCCACTATCGCGACCTTGGCTCTATGGCCACCGTGGGGCGCAACAAGGCCGTAGTGGACCTGCCATTCTGGCGTTTCCAAGGGGCTTTTGCCTGGTTTGTGTGGCTGTTCGTCCACTTGTTTGCCATATTGGGTGCTAAAAACAAGGTGTTCGTGTTCCTGAACTGGGTCTGGAATTACTTTTCCTACGACCAGAGTCTGCGTTTGGTAATCAAGCCGTGGAAGAAGCCGGTGTCCGCGCCAGTACAGGAAGCCCAACAGACGGTTCCGCAAGAGGCGGTCTTGAAGAGATGAACAACCAAAAACGGATATTTCCAATAATATAACTCAGTAATCGGCAGCAATTCTCGGTTTACCAAAGAAACTAATGTGATTATCCTAAATTGGGTGTCATCCCGTAGGAATCTGCCCAAGTGTAGTTGATAATCAGCCACTTGAATAGGTACCTCTTAGCGTCGGAATGACAACTTAGATAAGCAACATTGCGCTAATTTATTGTTCACTTGTTCCTAAGCAAATTAAATGCTCCATTTTTGCGCCGGCGCAAAAATGGAGCATAATATTTAAGAAAGACCATGTGGGGCTAAACGCCGTTAGGCCGACACCTTCCTCGCTTTTTCCCGATCCCAAAAACGGTGCTGGGCGATTGCGTTGATAAATTCTTCGGGCGATGAGTCAATCAGTACGCCCAGCGACTCGGCAACCACGCTTTTGCCCTTATTGTCAATGGCGGCACCTGCATAGCTTGCCCGCAATAAATGGACTCCTTCGCCGGTGGCAGCAATCGCTTTGCAGTGTTTATAGGCCTCATTAACAAAATGAACAGCGTCGGCGTCGGCACTTAATGCCTGTGCGCTTTTGGTGCCGGACGGAATATACACCGCGTCAAAAAGCACGGAAGCGGCGGTTAAAAAACTCTGGTCAACTTTGATTGCCTGTCCTTCCGCGCCCACAATGTTTCCCAATTTGGGGGCTATAATTTTGGTGATGGCCCCCGCCGCTTCTAACGCGTCTTGTACGGCCTGTAGCGAACTTTCATCCACCCCATTGGCCGCCAGGATGGCGATCTGCCGGGTCTCAATAGAATTTTTAACGGTGTTGGCCATGCTCAGAGCAGCCGATTTGGACAAGGTCTGTTTGCGGGGGATCGGTTCGTATTGGGCTTGGTCGCCATCGGCTGGCACGCTGTGGTTGAGGGGATATTCGGGTTCTTCCACCGTTATGCCCAGACCATCGGCTACTTTGGCGGCCAGCTGCGCATCGACTTTGGCCAGCATGCCGACCATTCTGGCCCGGATATACGGACGTTCCAGTTTGCCCAGTTCAAAGGTAAGCGCATCTACGATGTGGTTTTGCTCCGGTTTCGACTGGCTGTTGAAAAATAAAGTGGCCTGGCTGAAGTGGTCGAAGAAACTGGGACTGCGTTCCCGGATCTTATGCGCGTCGATCCGTTCCTGATGACTGGTGAATCCACCGTCCGCCGCTTTGGCTTGGAACGGGCAACCGTTGCCAATCGTATTGGGTTCGTAACTGACTTTATCGCTGTTGATGGTTTGGCGCATATGCCCGTCCCGCTGATTATTAGTGACCGGAACAATAGGCCGGTTGATAGGTATCTCGTGAAAATTGGGGCTACCCAGGCGGGATAACTGCGTATCCGTATAGGAAAACAGGCGCCCCTGCAACAGCGGGTCATTGGTAAAATCGATACCCGGCACCAGGTGACCGGGGTGAAAGGCGACCTGTTCGGTTTCGGCGAAGAAATTATCGGGGTTGCGGTTCAGGGTCAGTTTGCCGACGCGTTGCACCGGCACGAGCTCTTCGGGGACCAATTTGGTCGGGTCGAGCAAATCGAATTCGAACCGATGTTCGTCTTCCTCCGGGATGATTTGCAAGCCCAGTTCCCATTCGGGAAACGCGCCGTTTTCGATGGCTTCCCATAAATCCCGCCGATGAAAATCACAGTCTTTGCCGGAAATATTCTGGGCTTCGTCCCAGGCTACGGAATGAACGCCTAACAGCGGTTTCCAGTGAAATTTTACGAAATGCGCGACGCCTTGCGCATTGATGAAACGAAAGGTATGCACTCCGAACCCTTCCATCATCCGGAGACTTCGGGGGAGGGCCCGATCACTCATCACCCACATAATCATGTGCATACTCTCCGGCATCAGCGAAATAAAATCCCAAAACGTATCGTGCGCGGATGCAGCCTGGGGGATTTCATTATGCGGTTCCGGCTTCACCGCATGAATCAGATCGGGAAATTTAATAGCATCCTGAATAAAAAATACCGGCATATTATTGCCGACCAGATCGTAATTGCCCTCTTCGGTATAGAACTTTACGGAAAAGCCCCGCACGTCGCGGGCCAGATCGCTGGAACCACGCGAACCGGCGACGGTGGAGAAACGCACGAAAACCGGCGTTGGCTTACTGATGTCGTTTAGAAATTTTGCTTTGGTATAAGGCTCCAGTGATTCATACAATTGAAAGAACCCGTGGGCGGCGGATCCCCGGGCGTGGACGATCCTTTCCGGAATCCGCTCGTGGTCGAAATGCGTAATTTTTTCCCGCAGAATAAAATCTTCCAGTAAGGTGGGGCCGCGCGCGCCCGCCTTCAGGGAATTTTGATTGTCGTTGATGCGCAGGCCGTGGTTGGTGGTCAGCATTTGGCCGTCGCCATTTTGCGTATCGCGTTGCAGCGCATCTACCTTTTCATTGTCAGTAGATTGTTTGTCCTTTATGGTTGCCATAACTTTTTGCATATAAAAGGAAAAAAATATGCCAAGGGTAATTGTGATTTACGGCGGTTTATTTTGGGAAATTATGCTGTTTTCAGACCCCAACCTGCACCGTCCCTACCGTGCCACCGTCACTCCCCGCACGATTAACTCCCCGCCCACCAGAATCCGCAACCGATAGACTCCGTTCGGCAAGTCTTTGATTTCCAACGGAATATTTTGTTCGGTCACCTTATCCACCTGCCAGGCACGCAACACCCGACCCGCCGCGTCGGTCAGCGAAAGCAGCAGTGATTGTGGCCTGGAAAACGCTACGGCCAAAGTCGCTTTATCCCGCGCCGGATTGGGGAACACTTCGGCGAAAACGTCTTTGTCGAGGGTAGTAGCACCTACCGTTGTTAGTGCGTACTCCAGGCTCGCGGTACAACCATTACTGTCCGTGATGCGCAACTGGTAGTTGCCCGCCGGGGCGAGGAAGAGGTCTTCAGAAGCGGTGAAAAAGGTGCCATTCAAGGTCCAGTTATATGCGTACGGACCGTTGCCGCCTTGTATATCTAGGTAGATAGAGCCATTGTTTTGTCCAGCGGATGGCTGGGTTATGGTTATATTCAGGGCCTCGATAGCGGGTGGATTGCTCAGCGTCTGACTGATGATGGCCTCGCAACCCAGTGCATCAGTCACCGTCACCGCGTAAATACCAGCGGATATATTGTTCAAAGCGGATTCGGTGCTGTGGTCCGACCACTGGTACTGGTAAGGGGCTATGCCGCCCATCGTGTTCACCGTCAGCGACCCGTTGGCTGCACCGTAACAAACGGGACTGACTGGCGTAAGCGTGGCATTCAATACACAGTCTCCGGCATTGCAAGCATCCACCACGCCAACGACCGACTGGGTGCAACCAATGGCATCAGTTGCCACGACCAAGTATATATTGCCGCTATATAGTGCTTGGCCATCCATGCTGCCCTGAAGCATGAGCGGTGCCACCCCACCATTGGTGGTGACCAAGAGCTGCGCTATGCCAACCCCCGTACAGTTTTCCTGTACTTGCAAACTGAGCGGCTCGAAATCAGGCGGCACGTTGGCATCCAATATTTTCAGGCAAACATTACCGGTGGCCAGGCCGCCAGCCACCGTGCGGGAGGCCGCGATTTGCACGTAGTAAATTTGGCCAGCCGTCAGGCCGCCCACCAACAAATAGCCATCGCAGCGCAATGGATTTTCTGCGCAATAGATTTGGGTCAGATTGGTACAATTGCCCTGCCAAACCGCCAGCACGTGTTCAAAGTCCGCCCCTGAATTGATACGCACAGCTCCTGAATTCGGCGCGATGAATTTGAACCAAATATCTTGATCTATCGAGACAACGCAGTTTGGTTTCCAGCCGGAATAAGTCGCATCCAGATTGCTGCCAGCCGTGCATGGTGCACCGACGGGGACGCTGGTCGCCTCCGCGCAAAGATCATTGCTCGGCGCGTTAGCCGTTTTTTTCAAAATTTGGGGGCAAAGTGTGCCTTCCACCGTAGCAAAGTTGCCCGCGATTTGGACGAAATACGTTTCGCCCGCCGTGAGTGCCGTCAGGTCAAGACGAACGCCGTGGTGATTGCCTGCCACTTCGGTCAAGGCCGCGCAACCGCCTCGGTACACCGTGATGATGTCGGAAAAGGTAGCATTGGTTTCTATTGCCAATTGCTCGTTGGTGGCCAAAGTGGGAGCGGTGAATTTGTACCATACATCGGCGCGGGCCAGCCCGTTGAGCAAAGGCTGGGTGGAAGACATCGTGCCGTTTGTATTGCTGCCAGCTACACAAGCACTATTTACCGTCAGATTGATTGCATTGGCACAGTCATCGTTGGCGGGTAAAGTGGGAAAGGCGGGTGCTTGGTGCACGGCGATACACAGGTCGCCGCGCGGCGTACCGAAGCCCGCACCGCGCCCGCTTACCCGGAGGAAATATTCAGTGCCGACCTGCACGTTGAAATAAGAAATTTCGCCGGTGAAACCATGTTCGTCACGGTCATCACAGAGCAGCAGTTGCGGGGTGAGGCATCCCCCGGTGAACACATTTACCACATCGTTGAATTTGGCTTGGGTGGTTACGTTGGCGATACCGGAAAAGTCGGACGTCCACTTATACCACAGGCCACCCACGCCTTGGTCGGTGCAGGCGGTGACCGGGCCATCGAAAACGGCGGTACGGTTGTTGCCCGGCTGGCAGTTGTCGCCAGTGAAGAGGGTCTTGGCCTGGCTGCACAGGTCATTGGCTTGGCCCTCGCCGGTAATCTTCACATTGTCCAGACCGGCCCACCAGCCCCATTCCTGGCCGTCGCCGTACTCAAAAACCACGCGCATCTGCCGGGAGCGATAAGGTGAAAGATCCAGCGTGACGTGTTGATAATCTGAAAAATAAGGACCACCTACGTCTTCCATGGATTCTACCACCAGGTATTCCTGGCCATCACCATGTTGGACATACACAGCGATTTTTTCTTTATAATACCGCAAAATAACGTCAAAATCCAACGTGAATTTAGCAAAGTCCGTCCCGGTAAACCACGGCGTGGACAGCCGCACGCTGGAAAAAGGCGCATTTTCCCCCAGTACGTCGTCGTCAAAATATGCAAAACAGCTGCCATCCATCGAAGTACCGCCATCATAAGCCCCGGAAAAAGTATCAATCAAACCAAAACGCCAGCCAGCGTTGCCAGTCACGATTTCGGATTCCCAACCAGCGGGCAGTTCACAAGCGTTGAAGGTCTCGGCCACCACGTTGGTGCCCTGGCCGGTGCCGATCACCTGGATATTGTCTACACCTGCCCACCAGTTAAAACCGCCCGCGTCGTCGTAGCGAAAAATCAGTCGGGCAGCAGGCGAGTGCGTCACCAGGGAAAGGTCGTATTTAAGGGTGATGTAATCGCCGAGACTGTCGCCGGTCTGCCGATTGTTGTCGAAGCGGCTGATTTCGGTTTCGGTCACGCCATCGGTGACCAGCACCGCAAAAAACTCCCCAGCCTCGTACCAGTCGCGATAATGAATATCTACCTTTAGTGCTACCGTCGCGTGTTGTGAGGCATCGAAAGGGGGGCTGACGAAATCAAGGCTGTAAGCCGGGGTATTATCGCCCGTTGCGTCGTCGTCGATGAACAGGAAACAAGAGCCGTTCATGCTCTGGCCATTGTTATCATCATTTTGGACAGCATTCCCCACGTACCAAACAGGATTCTGATTGCCATTTTTGACCACATTCCACCCCTCGGGGAGGGTACAATCATGGAAATCCTCGGCAAAAAGCACGGTTTGGGCGTACAGGCCTGCTGTGCAAAAAACAGACAACAGAAGGGCAAATAGCAAAGTACACAGGCGCATGGGCGGAAGGTTTTGTATGCACTGTTT
>JAYUXG010000053.1:0-12447 GCA_043753125.1 Saprospirales bacterium
TAGCTGAATACGAGGGTATGGGTGGCCGGGGCCAACGAAAGCAGGAACTTGCCGTCGAAGTCAGTGACCGCGCCGCCAGTGGCACCTTCTACTTGCACAGTAGCACCGATCAAACCCTCGCCAGTGGCGTTGTCAACCAGCTTTCCCGCGATTTTACCCTTTGCCTCTTGTGCCGAGAGAGAGAAAGAAGATACTGCCGAACAGAACAAAACCAAGTAAAGAATTGCTTTTGCCATAATAGAATGAGGATGTGAGAATAAAATTTGGTCCCACAAAGTTCCTTCCCTTCTTCCTAACGTAGCGGTGCAGCACTTTAAGTTAGTGTTAAGTTTGACGTAAAGCCCTCTTTTAGCAAGTCCCCCTCCTACTCCCCCCGTGATGGGGAGGGGACATTGAGCGAGGCCTGGGATTTGCGCTTTTTGCTTTCTTGCTCATTTGCCTATCGGCCTTTGCCTACTGCCCCCGTGGCCAAACATTGTTTTTTTGATCCACGTCGGGTACCATTTTCGAGCCTAGCCGGACGGTTTTTATTTTCTTGCCCGCTGCGCCAGGCACCCGTACCTGTTTTTGCCCATCTTTCCAGACCGCGGCGGTCTCGTGCAGGGTCTCTTTGGTACCGTCCTCATACTCGACCATCAGCACTATTGGTACCGGCTGTTCGCCCAGTCGATCCACCAGTACATCCGGTCGGTTAGTAGTTTCATTTTGTTTGACTTGCTGAATAGCCAAATCGGGATATCCCCATTCAAAAAACCAAGGCTTCCAAAACCAGTCTAGATTTTGCCCGGATGCATTATTCCAGGTAAGAAAAAAATCGAAGGGCGCGGGGTGCTTGCCCTTCCAGCGTTCCATGTATTCCGTCATGGTGCTGTGGAATTTCTCATACCCAAGTATATCCAGCAGGGTGAAATAAGCATGTTGAGGGCGCTGGTAAGCGGCGTTGCGATACGCCGTGGTCAGGTTGCGGGAGCGCACCATTGGCGGCACATCGTTGTCCGTACCGGCCACGGAGGAGTAGTCGCGCACCCGACCTTGCTGGTGCTTGCTCAGTGAGTCGGAGAGCATATAATCAAAAAAAGCCGCCCAGCCTTCGTCCATCCAAGCGTAGTCCTGCTCATTGATGCCCATCATGAAGGGGAAATAGGTATGCGACACCTCATGTACGGTTAGGGTCATGGGTGAGTTGGGGGCGGTGCTGGCATCGTTGCACATCATCGGGTATTCCATGCCATCATTGCCGTTGAACACCGTTTCCGAAGGGTAAGGAAACGGGTAGCCGGGCAGCCAGGTACTCATCAAGCGGATGCCGTCGGCGGCGATGCGGGCTACTTCCTTGTAGTCCGTAGAGGCAGTATGGTAAGCGGCACTGACGAAAGTGCGGCGTTTGGTCTGGTCATCCACAACGACGGAGGTGGCATCCCAGTTGTAATGGTCGCTGCCCGCCAAGGCAAAGTCGGGGACATCGGTGGCCCTAAAGCGGAACACGTGGGGTACGTTTTTGCGATAGACTTGCCCGGCTTTTAGGTCTTTCTCGGAGAAAACAGCCACCACTTGGTCACTGGTATGGGCAGATTTCCAGCGTTCCAGCACGTCTGGCAGCAAGAGCTTCTCTGGATTTTGCCATTCGCCAGTAGCCCACATCTGGAATCCGGCAGGCCAGGTAAAGGTCACGTCATAGTTGCCGAATTCGTGGTAAAATTCCTGCAAACCGGAATAAGGCGCAGAGGCCCAACCATTCAGGTCGTCGTACACAGCGATTTGCGGGTACCAATAAGCAATAAAAAAAGTGGTGGAGTCGCAGACGCATTCGCGAGAAGCCCCTTCCCCGGCGGGCAGGGTATAGGACCAGCGTACGCTTAAAGTGGCCGTCGTTTTGGGTAGCAGGGGCGTAGAGCCCAGCTGCACATTCATAAAGGTGTTGGCACGCGGACGGTCTTTTGTTTCTACCGCTTGGCCATTATAGGTGAGCATTTCGATGTCCACCCCATCGTCTACATCAGAGGGAATAACATCGCTGTAGCGCAGTCCCCCTTTCTTGTACAGGTCGTGCTGTAGCTTAAAACGGATCTGTTTGAGCGTATCGGGGCTGTTATTGACGTAGGTAATGGTTTCCTCGCCGCTCAACCGCCGGGTCTTGGGTTCCAAGCTGGCATTGATGACGTAGTTAGCGCGGTTCTGCCAGTACTTGGGGCCGGGCTTGCCATCCCAGCTGCGGGTGCCCTTGTCGTAGGCTTTTTGCAGATTACGTGGGAAGAAGAGAGTGGTCTGGGCGGTGGCAGCGGACAATGTGGTCAACAACAACCAAAAAACGAATAAGGGGCGGTGCATAAGTACTTGAAAATGTGACGGTTAAATGTTCACTGGCGAAGATACGGAGCAAAGGACATTGTAAGAAGTGGTTTTAACAAATAGTGTCGAACCACCTTTCTGCCCGCTGGATGCAAAAAACCGCTATCTACTTAGACTTTGCCAAAACTATATTTGCACTCGCCCGAACTCCTTTTTCCAAATCCGTTGAAAAGGAAATCCCATCTATGGAAGGTCCTTTTTAGTTAAACCGTTCATAATTAAATTAATACACTATCGCCATGGTTAAAATTTTACCCTTTTTCTTCGCCGCTTTTTTGCTGATTATCGGCCAGATTAATGCACAACAAGTTCGGGTCTGTGCTGCCAACGAAGTTCTGCTCCGCCAACTCCAGGAAGATCCTACCCTGCAACAACGCCGGGAGGCCATTAAAAACCACACCCACCAGTTCACCCAGTCAGGCGGCGTACAAGACCGTGCGGTCGTGACCATCCCAGTGGTCGTACACGTGGTGACCACCACCTCGCAAGTAGTCACCGATGCACAAATCCAGTCACAACTCGATGTACTCAATGCCGACTTCCGCAAGCTGAACAGCGATATTGGCTTAGTACCCGCTGGCTTTGCTGGCTTGGCCGCCGATGCCGAGGTTAATTTTTGCCTAGCCACCCAGACCCCCAGTGGGGCCGCTACCACGGGCATTGAGCGCCGTACGACTACCCTTGTATCGTTCGGCACCAACGACAACGTGAAACGCTTCGCCAACGGCGGCCTCGATGCTTGGGATGCCAGCAAATACCTCAACCTGTGGGTCTGCAAATTGAGCAACAACACCCTAGGTTACGCACAATTTCCCGGAGGACCGCTTGCCACCGATGGCGTAGTCATTACCTACACTGGTTTTGGCACCACTGGGTCCGCTGTCACGCCCTTCAACAAAGGCCGCACCGGCACCCACGAAGTGGGCCACTGGCTCAATCTGTACCATATTTGGGGCGATGACGGCACCAGCTGCAGTGGCACCGACGACTGCCTTGATACGCCCAACCAGGCCGATGAAAACTACGGTTGTCCAGCTTCTCCGGTGGAGAGCTGTAGTAATGGGCCAAACGGCGATATGTTTATGAACTACATGGACTACACCGATGATGCCTGTATGTATATGTTTACGACTGGTCAGAAGGCCCGGATGCAATCCTTGTTCACTGCTGGCGGCTCGCGCAATTCCTTGACCACCTCGCCGGGTTGCAACGCGCCCAGTGGCGGCAGTTGCGGTACACCGAGTAGCCTGAGTGCCAGCAGCATCGCCCAGACCAGTGCCACGCTCAGCTGGGGGGCCGTGAGTGGGGCCACTGCTTATACGCTGCAATGGAAAATATCTACCGCCAGTACCTTTACGACGGTGAGCGGGTTGGCGGCTAGCTCCTATAACTTAACTGGCCTGACCGCCAACTCTACCTACAACTATCAAGTGCAAGCTACTTGTGGTGGCACGTTCGGCAACTATTCGGCTGCGTCTTCCTTCATCACTTTGGCTTCTGGCGGAGGCGGCTGTGTTGACCAATATGAGCCGAACAACAGCCGTACCGGTGCGAAGGTCATTCCGGTAAATACGACTTTCACGGCCCAGATTGCCACCGCAAGTGATCTGGACTGGTATCGATTTTCTAATACTTCCTCTACGAAAAACATCAAAATAGATTTGACTACGTTGCCTTTTGACTATGACTTGAAGTTATATAAAAGTAGCAGCCAATTGGCCATGTCGGAAAACATCGGTACGACCAGCGAGCAAATCATTTACAACACTACTTCTCTCGCTTCCAGCAGCTATTACGCTTACGTATATGGCTACAATGGTGCGTATAGTTCCTCTCAGTGCTATACCCTGCGCGTAAGCCTCAGTTCCAGCGGTTGGCGGACGGACGGCAGCACCGACGGCGAGGTAACCGAACTGGAATTGCTGGTCGAAGCGGCCGATTTTGGAATGTTCCCTAACCCGGCGACAAGCCAACTCACCGTGGAAGTGCCAATGGAAGCCGAAGCCGACGTGCAAGTGGCCATCTTCGATCTTTCGGGCCGGGCCGCCATGCGGCAACACCGCCTACTTGGCAAAGGCGACAACCAAATGCTGTTCGATGTGCATTCCTTACCCAACGGGGTGTACTTCGTCCAAGTCCGCAACGGCGAACAGGCCAGCACCCGTAAATTGGTGGTGAACCGGTGAGGAAGTATGAATGATGAAGTGTGAAGGATAGGAGATATGGGCATAATCATCTTACTCGCTACAACAACGGCTTTGCGGATCCCCGCAAAGCCGTTGCTATTTAATACTTCATAGTTCATACGTCTTTATTCTCCCTTGCGTCGAATGCTCTTTTGATCTTCTGACCAAAGAAAAGTATCGGGTACGAATATCTTGGCCATAGGTAGTTCGGTGCATTCGCCAGCAAGAGTCTTTACTTTTTTTCGGTCCTTTATTTTGGTGTAAATCTTCACCTGGCCCGGCGCAACGGTATCCATTTTCACGTCGTAACGCCCATTTTTAATCAGGTAATCCAATATTTCGGGGGAGGCATTAGAAATCTGAACGTTGGTTTCTACCAAGATGGAATTGCCAGCCCAGCTGTGCAATTCGTAAAGGTCGAGGATTTCCAGTTGGGCGGTCTTCACAGAGTCCACCTCAAAAACCTGGTACATGGTGCGTTCCATTTGGGCTTGGACCAACGTGGTCAAGAACAGGCCAACGGAAAGAAAAAACAATCGAGACTTCATAGTTCAGCGTATGGTGACGCTGCTATTAACGCCTATTTGGCTCGCGTAGTTTATCGGTGTGCGCATATTGCTGTTCCTGCGGCTGCTTAGCGGTGACAGTTTGCATAATGTGCACCCATATATCCGTCTACCGTTGCAGTAGTACCGGGTTGGCATTTGCCCAGTTGTTTATTTGTACTGGACGCTTCCCCTGGCCTTGGGCATCACCATTTTTTTGACGGTCGTCAATTTTGTTCGGGGTAAAAATCGGGGAGTGGATCGCTAACCTGTTCACCGGAGCCAAATTGATAGGCTTGGCCCTCATTATCGTAGCTGGCTGGGTATTTCTAAATCCAGCCGTGGCCCCAGCCAATGCCGCCAGCACCTTTGCCAACACACCCCCGACCAACTTTTTCACCGCTTTTGCTGCCGCTTTCATCGGGGTACTGTGGAGTTACGGGGAGTGGCAACACGCTTTTTTTGTAGCGGGCGAAACGAAAAGTCCGCAACGCAACGTACCATGGGCCATGATGCTGGGGTGGGCCATCGGCCTGTGAACGCTATTTTGATCCAGAGCGGCTGGTCGGTCTTCCTGCTCCTGTTCTGGGGTACGTTTGAGAACGTCATTGAGTACGTGACCTTTATGGACTGGATCGGGCTGGGCATGGTCGGTACGGCTATTTTTGTGTTCCGCCGCAAATACCCGCAGGCTGAGCGCGGCTACCGGACCTGGGGCTATCCGGTTACGCCGCTCATTTTCGTCGGTTCCGTCGGTTTGTTCCTGGTTTTTACTTTGGTGGGTAGGCCGATACAAGCGGGGGCGGGTTTGATGGTGGCGGTGGTGGGGTGGTTGGCTTATTGGTTTTATTTTAAGAAAAAATAGGATCGTTCTACTCCTTAAAATCTACCTTCTTCCCCTTATCCAGCCCCAGGGCCGCCAAGCCCCGGTCAAACATCCAGTACACCACCGGCACCACAATCAGCGATAAGAGCATAGACGAACTAAGGCCCCCAATGATGGCCCAAGCCAGGCCATTCTTCCAATCTGAGCCTGCACCGCTGGCCAATGCGATAGGCAATAAGCCAATAACCATCGCAATGTTGGTCATCAGTACCGGGCGAAAACGGAGCTGGGTGGCTTCCAATAGTGCCTCGCGCAGTGGCCGTCCTTCCTGTTTCAGCTGGTTGGCAAAGTCCACCACCAAAATGGCATTTTTGCCGACCAGACCGATCAACATGAGCAAACCCAACCCAGTGAACACGGTCAGGTTTTCACGGGTCAGGGCCAGGGCCAGCAATGCACCGATGAGTGACAGCGGAATGGACACCAGTACCACCATCGGGTACACCCAGTTGTCGTATAGGGCCACCATAATCAGATAGACCAACAGCAGCGAGACCCAAAGCGCAAAACCCATCGTCCCCAGACCCTGCTCCTGGCGTTTCAGGTCGCCACCGTATTTGATGACGGTGCCGGGCGGCAGTGGCAAACTATCGAGTTTTTCTTTCATTTCACGGTTCACCGAGCCGCTGGGCCGACCGATCACGTCGGCGGTGAGCATAACCGAAGGTACGCGGTCGCGGCGTTCCAGGCGGGTGGGCGCGGTGCCCGGCCGCACGTCGGCGAACTGCCGCAGATAGACGGTGCTGCCCAGCGGATTAACGAAGGATAGTTGACCGATATCGGCGGCACTGCGACGGTCGAAGGCATCCAGACTAACTCGCAACGGATACTCGTAGGCACCATCGCGGAACTTAGCGTCGGTGTTACCGCTGAATGCTGTTTGCAGCGTCAAGCCCACCTGAGCCATCGTTAATCCATTGTCCGCCAGATTCTTGCGATTTACATTGACCTTTACTTCAGGGTTGCCGCCTTCCACAGTGGGCGTGATCTCTACGCAGCCGGGGATGGTGGCCATGCTATCCCTTACTCTTTCCGAAAGGACCAATAGGCTATCCAGATTAGGTCCATTGAGTTTGACCTCGATGGGTGAAAAGGAAAGGCCGAGCAGGTCAATGGGCGAGGCCTTGATATTGGCACCGGCTACTAGTTCTTCCAGTCTGATCTTGGTGGTGCGGGCAAAGACGGCGGTGGTGATTTTTCTTTCCTGGCCGTAGGGTCTTAGAAAAACCATGATCTCGGCCACGTAAGGCGCATTCAGGCCAAAGGATTTACTGGTGGTGCCCACCGTGGTGAAAGAATTGACCACGTCGGGTTGGCTGTGCAGCCAAGTTTCGATTTGTTTGGCCACCGCATCGGTCTGGAGAAGGGAAACGTCCTTGGGCAGATCAATTTGCAACAGGAACTCGCCTCGCTCGCCAGGCTCAAAAAAGGCATTGCCGATCAGACCCGATTTGACCAACAGAAAAGAAGATGCAAATAGCCCCAACGCAATCCCCAATGTAGCAATACGGGTCGCCCGCGAGCTCAAAGCCGCTTTCAAAGCTGAAACAAATCCGGCAGTCACCCACTCCAAAAAACTTTCAAAACGCAGCACCAAGCGTCCGGCAATGTTTTTCCCCTGAAAACGGTGAGTCTTGGCCATACGAGAAGTCAACCAGGGTACCACGGTGAAGCTGACCAATAGCGACATCAGGGTAGAGGTCAGCACGGTCATGCAGAACTGGCGGAGCAGGTTGGGTACCAAACCGACCGTAAAGACAATGGGCAAAAACACCACCACGTCCACCAACGTAATGCTGATAGCCGTGAAGCCGATTTCCTGCCGCCCGTCGTAAGAAGCCTGCACCCGGTCTTTACCCATTTCCAAGTGCCGGTAAATGTTCTCGATGACGACGATAGCGTCGTCCACCAAGATGCCGATGGATAGGGACAGGCCCAACAGCGACATCAGGTTGAGGGAATAGCCGAACAGCTTCATCATTACGAAAGTCGTCACGATGGAAGTGGGAATGGCAACCAATACGATGACGGCGTTGCGCAGGCTGTGCAGGAACAACAGCATGACCAAGCCGACCAACAGCACCGCGATAAACAGGTCGTGGATCACGGCATTAGTGGCCTGTTTGGTGAATTCGCTGCTGTTGGCCACTATTTGCACGTGCAGTCCTTCGGCAGCGTGGGCCTTTTCCAACTCTTTTACTTTGGCCAGCACCAATTCGGACATCTCCACGGCATTGGCGTCGCCCTGCTTGCGGATGGTTAGTCCCACCGATGGCAAGCCGCCGGTGCGGCAAATGATCTCCCGGTCGCGGATGCCATCCTGCACTTCGGCGATGTCGCGGATGAAAATGGAGGAACCAAAACGACTTTTGCCAACGATCAAATTGCGGATATCTTCCAGTTCGGCAAACTTTCCCGCCAGGCGAATCCGGATGGAATTGTCATCGCTGGTCACTTTGCCGGTTGGAAAGTCAAGGTTGGAGGCCTGCACGGCTTGGGTCACCTGGAGCAACGACAATCCATACTGTTCCAACTGCTTACTCGAAATATTGATCTTGATTTCCCGCTCTTCCCCGCCCAGTACGTTCACTTGGGCCACGCCTTTGACGCGGGCTATTTCGGGAACAATACGGTTGCGGATCAGGTCAAAAAAAGCCGTCCCGCTCACGTTGGCAGAGACCCCGAACCGTAGGACGGGCAGCTCATCCAGCGCAAATTTGTTCACTACGGGCGGACGTACTTCTTTGGGCAGAGTGGGTAATATTTGGTTGATCTTACGCTGGATTTCCGGCACGGCCTCGTCCACATCCACCGATTGGTTCATTTCCAAGGCAATGAAACAGGAATTTTCCATCGAGCCGATCTGGATCTGTTCGATGCCCTCCAGGCTGGAGACCACGTCTTCGATGGGCTTGCTCACTGCATTCTCCATCTCTGCGGGCGACGCACCGGGATAGATGGCGGTGATGGTCACCACGGGCGGATTGAATTTGGGTACTAATTCGATGGGCAGGTTGCGATAGCTCGCTATGCCCATAAACATCAGGACGGCTAGCACCACGATGATTAGCGAAGGGCGGCGTATGGAAAGGGCAGTGATGTTCATATATCTGTACCGGCGGGTTTAGCCGCCGCTTTGTTAAGTAGAGAAAAGGATTTAGGAAGGGGTAGAAAAAAGACGGAAAAGGGTGATGCAGTCGTTCAATTGGTCGGCGAATATACGGCGGCCAGATGGCCTGGCCGCCTTGCCAGCGATCTATAAAGTTCGGAGTAGGGTACAACCAATATTTTTCCAAAAAATAAACCTTTTCAATAAATGCGAATTATAACTACCAAGGAAGCGACATTTTTCTAAATCTTTTTAACCCGCAGATTCAAGTTTCAAACGCAACAGAAGTTTAAATTTCAAGCGTTTAGACATTCCATGTTTCAAAAACATGGAATGTCTCGGCACTAATTTATTGAAAATCAACACTTATTTTTAACCCATTATTCGCACTTTTTATTTAACAAACGGCGGCTGAACCTGCCGCTACAGATTCTCTCTTATGTGGCACGAAGAAAAGAGTCGGCTCCAAGCAGCCTTCAAATTTAAGGATTTCGCAGAAGCATTTGCTTTTATGACCGAAGTGGCATTTCAGGCCGAAAAGCAGGACCATCATCCCACTTGGACGAATGTGTGGAACACGGTGGACATCCAATTGGCGACCCACGATGCCGGCAATACTGTGACCGATAAAGACCGGAAATTGGCGGCGGCGATTGACGACATCTATAAAAAATATCAAGCGCAATAGGTTTTGAATCCAATTACCTGAATATTTGAGTATTCGATCAAATCCTCTCCATTCCATGCGCATCCATTCCAAGTTGCCCAACGTCGGCACCACCATCTTTGCCACCATGTCCGGCCTGGCCACGCAGCACGGGGCGATCAACCTATCGCAGGGCTTTCCGAACTTCCAGCCTTCCAGCCGGTTACAGGCACTGGTGACGGAACACATGGCGCGGGGTGCTAACCAATATGCACCGATGCCCGGCTTACCGCTGCTTCGCCAGCGCATCGCCGAAAAACTGGCCCTTACTTATGGAGTGGATGTCGATCCAGATACCGAAATTACCGTCACGGCGGGCGGCACCCAGGCCATCTTCTGCATTGTGGCCGCCTTCGTGCGCCCCGGCGATGAGGTAATCCTGATCGAACCTTGTTACGATTCGTACCGTCCTGCGGTAGAAACGATGGGTGGCGTACCAGTGATTCACGCCTTACAGGCTCCTGATTATCAAGTCGATTGGGCGGCGGTGGGCCGACTTATTACGCCACGTACCCGGTTGCTATGCATTAATACGCCGCAAAATCCGACCGGCACAATCTTACGCGATGCCGATATGCGGGCTTTGTCCGACTTGCTGGCGGATACGGAGGTACTGTTGATGAGCGATGAAGTGTACGAACACTTGATCTTTGATGGCGAACCCCATGCCTCGGCCCTGCGCTACCCGGCCCTGCGCGAACGCACATTGGCAGTGTATTCCTTCGGCAAAACCTACCACAACACCGGCTGGAAAACCGGCTACTGTGTGGCCCCACCCGAACTGACGCAAGAGTTTCGTAAAGTCCACCAGTTCAACGTGTTCAGTGCCAACCACCCCATGCAGGCCGCTTTTGCCGATTTCATGGCCGACCCACAGGAGTACCTCGGCTTGCCGGATTTTTACCAGCAAAAGCGCGACTTTTTCCTGGATGCTATGACCGGCACACGCTTTCGGCCCCTGCCCTGTTGCGGCACTTACTTCCAACTGTTCGATTACTCCGCTATCAGCGACGAGCCGGACCTGGATTTCTGCAAACGCCTGACCACCGATTTTGGGGTGGCCGCCATCCCGGTTTCTTCTTTTTATTCCAACGGGCGCGACGACCGGGTGATTCGGTTTTGCTTTGCTAAGACGGAGGACTTGCTGGGACGGGCAGGGGAGCTGTTGGAGGGGGTGTAATTAAAATGAGCCACCCCGCATCTATGGGATGACTCATTTTTAAATCTGGCAAAATAAATTTCGATGTTTTAATTCAATTTGAACTGCACCGTCACCCCTGCGCTGATCGTTGTGATTGGGAACGACTGCGAGGTCTTCGGAATGGTCTTGCTGTAATCGGTGAATACGCGCAGGCTGAGGCGTTTGTTCAAGGCATAGTCCACCGAGGGGCTGATCTTGATCGAACGGTTGCCGCGCGTGGGGATGGCCTCCTCGCGTTGGTCCAGTTGGTGGTTCACGGTGATGTCGTCGCGGTACTCGAAGGTGAACTTGAAGTTCATGTCATTGCTCTGCTGGCCGCCGCCGCTGCCCGGAGGCGCAGTGACGACCGGTGCCTTCTTCTTGGACTTGCTCTTGGAACTCTTTTTGGCCTTTTTATTGGTCAGAAACGGAATATTCACGTTTTTCAACAAATACCCAAACTCTCCGGAGTACCCCGTGGAACGTCCCTCGGCCAACTGATAGTCCACAAAGGACATGGCCAGCGTGCGCGATTTTTTGAAGTCCAAGTTGAGCGACATTCCGTTTTTCATCTTCATCTGTATGCCCAGCAGCGGCTGGAACTGTTCACTGATGACCACCTGCGGTATTTCGTAGCGGGCGATATAGTTGAAGTTGATTTCGTCAATTACGTTGGGTTCTTCATAAAAAATGTCGGTATTGAAGGAATTGACGGTCAGCGTACTGCGGTAGCCGTGGGTCAGCGTGAAGCTGGAAAATACATTTTTCAGCTTGCCCACTTTACTCAGGCCGGCATAGTTGAGCTTCCAGTTGACTGCCGGGCGGGTATTAAAGACGTTCAGCCCGATCTTATTCGGGTCTTTCTCCGTGTAGGCAGCTAAAAAAGCGGGCAGCAGCACTTCCTGCTGGATTTTACCATAGCCTTTCGTGAATTCCCGTCCGTCCTTATCGTGCGGGTCAGTGGTATTGTTGGGCAAGCGATTGGAGATGACCGAGCGATACGACTTGAAGCGGGCAAAGAGTCCGTCTATATCATTATCAAACAAGGTGTTGAGCGCAAAATAAGATACGGTATAACTGCCATAATCACGTTGGGCGCGGTGTTCAAAAAACACCTCGTTGGGATCAACCACAAAGTTCGTGTCCTTGAATAACTCGGTGCTGTTGCGGGTGTACTGCTTATTGGCCGTGATCTCAATTTTGAAATCTGCAAAAGGTTCCACGGACACGCTGGCATCAAAGTTTTGGCTATAGTTGCGTATCACCTGCTGGTTCAGTTCTGGCCGATGGGTGATCCAGCCTTTGTTCGCCGCGTCATCCAGCCAGCTGCTGTTGGGCTGTACGCCCGCCACGAAGGCCCAGCCGGGAGCCGAAAAGCCTTCGCTAAGGCCCATGAGCTTCGGCTCAGGCGTGAAGCCCGGTATCACACTGCTGAGATTCTCGCTATAGGTGAAGCGGGCGCGACGCACCAGCATCAGCGGACGCA
>JAYUXG010000054.1:0-2076 GCA_043753125.1 Saprospirales bacterium
GTATAGCCGTCGGGCAGGGCCATAGTGATAGTACTGGGGTGGAATGCTTGCCGACACCCCTCTACTCGCCAGCGGGCCAATTTGTAGGGGTGCAATGTCAAAATGTTGCTACTTTTCCGGCTTTCAAATTCAATGCGCCAATACTTATGTCAAAATACATCCAATTCGTTGCTGGAGAGGTAACCAACCTGGCGGTTGGCTACTTAGCCGGTTTGTCGGCCTCCATGCTGGTGTCCGAGTTTTTTGTCCGCAAGAAGGTGGGCAACTTGTGGGGCCTCGCCGCGAAGCGGGAAGCGGTGAGCAAGGACGATTACGGCTGGCTGATGTTCGTTGCTTCCTACGTCATTGGCTTGGGCGTGATGGTCAGCGTAAATTATTTGATGAGGAGAATGCGCAAACCGGAAACGCGTACGACTGATCGTCCGATAGACCGGTAGATAAACAAGGGGCAAACAGTTGGCAAAAATCATCTGTTTGCCCCTTGTTTTTTGTTGTTGAGGTACTAGGCTTTGTCTCCTTGATCCACTAATGCCTGGGCCAAATTTTTCCACTGCACATCCGCGAATCCGAGCCAGGCACCGACCGCCGTGACGACGTTGCGCAGTTTGTCCAGCAGATTGTCGGGCTCGGTGTTGGAGCGTTCATTGCGGCCATGTATTGCTGCTGTGACCACCGTACCGACGCGCGAGACCATAAAGGTACTGGTCGCTGTTTCGTCCAAAAAATGGGCGACGTTTGGGTCGTCGTTCAATGGACTGGAAGCCGGGCGTACCTGAATGCTGACCAAGTCGCCACCCGCGTCGCTACGGTCTTCGACCGCTTCCACGATTACCCAATCGTGGCCACCGCCAGCAGCATTGCCGGACCCAGGAATGTCAATCTGGAAATAATCGCCCACTTCGGGAAAACGGTGGCCTACCGATTGGCCGTGTTCATCGCGCAAGATAAAAGTGCTGCTCAACCCAGCGCAGATGGTCTGCCAGTTGTTTACGTCCAACAGGCGCTTGCGGGCCACCTGAAAAAACTGTTGCGCTGCTTCCCAATTCTCAAACTCTACGGTTTCGCTGGCGTTTTTCTGTACCCCGACCTGCTGTTCTGGCACGGATGGATTTGCATCTTTCATAAGAATATATTTTCCAGGATGCCTTAAAAAACCGTACCAGACCTGAAATAGGCTTAATCAGGTATTTTGTCTAACCAAGTACTGTGCAGATCAAAATTTTTTACCTTGGTTGTCGTTTGCCAAGTGCTTTGGCTGTTGCGGAAGGGTTGCCGTCTACTTATGGCCCGTTTTTCCTTTTTATCTGGGTTGAGCAAGTCGCTGTTGCACCTTCACGCCGAATGGCTATAGCCTTACTTTCTTTTTTTGCGCCGACTGGGTTCGGCGATATTTGTTGATTATGAACACACCGGAACAGTTTTTTCTCTTTTGCGCGGGCGTGGACGCCTCCATCCTCGAAAAATGCCCCACCGACCGGAACAAGTACATGGGCATCGGGGCCACGGTGTTTTTTACGGGCGTACTGGCGTTCTTTTCTGCGGGATACGCGCTTTATACCGTCTTTGATTCCTATGTGTTCGCTTTAGCCTTCGGTACGGTGTGGGGACTGATGATTTTCAACCTCGACCGCTACATCGTAATGAGTATGAAAAGCCAAGGCAGGTGGTGGCGCGATGCCTGGGTCGCTTTCCCCCGGATGGTCATGGCGGTGCTGCTGGCAGTGGTCATCTCGAAGCCCCTGGAACTGAAAATCTTTGAAAAAGAAATCCGTACCGAGCTGGTGCTGATGGAACAGGAAGTGTTCAAACAACAGGACGAACGGGTCAAAGAGCGTTATACTGCCCAAATTTTGGATTTGCGCCAGCAAATTGTGCAGATCAAGACCGAGGTTGGCCTCAAGACTGCTTTCCGTGACTCGCTGGCCACCCGCGCCGTCCAGGAAGCTGATGGCACGGGCGGCTCGAAACACGCCAATTTAGGCCCCATCTATCGCGCTAAAAAAGCCGAAGCCGATCAGGCCCAGGTGGAACTGAATCAGTTGCTGGCCATCCAGCTGCCCGCCATCCAAACCCGGG
>JAYUXG010000055.1:0-5236 GCA_043753125.1 Saprospirales bacterium
TCTTTAAGCATATAAAGCGCCCCACCCTGCCGGGTTTTCGCGCCATTTTTTTAAAATAGTCAAATCGTTGGTCGTGATGTAACCACTTTGGGCGGCCTCCTGCACTAAGGCATCATAATTGGTCAGCGTTTGAAAGGACACTTTTTTCTCGGCAAAATCCGCTTCCGCCTTGGCAAAACCATATTGAAAAATGGCCAGCACCCCGACCACCTCCGTTCCGGCTGCGCGCAGGGCATCTACCGCCAGCAGGCAGCTGCCGCCCGTGCTGATAAGGTCTTCGATCACCAGTACCCGCTGTCCTGGCCGCAATTCGCCTTCGATCAGGTTGCGCCGCCCATGGTCTTTGGCATTGCCACGCACGTAAACAAAGGGTTTTTGCAAAACATCAGCCAGCAGCACCCCGTGCGGGATGCCGGCCGTGGCCACGCCGGCCACCACGTCGAAAGCACCAAATTGCTTGGATTGTTCGGCCAGGGCCTCCTTTAGGTAGTTGCGGACGGCTGGGTAAGAGAGGGCCAGGCGATTGTCGCAATAGATCGGTGATAGCAGCCCGGAGGCCCAGGTAAAGGGGTCGTGGGGGCGAAGTTGCACAGCCTGAATGGCGAGTAGGTGGCGGGCTACGGTGGATTGCATCAGCTAGTGCATAAATGATTGGCGGCCTACGTGGCCCCCGGGGAGATAGTGATTATTTTAGTGGCACCAAATGATGCCCAATGTAATGATGGCACCTATCATTGCAACAAAAATGCTTGAAAAAATGGGGCCGCAAAAGTATAAAATCTATATCAACGGTACGCCGGTTTTTCTGACCACTGCCGCAGGGGCCACTGACTTGGGCTATATGCCTGATAAACAGACTTTTATAGCCAGATACATCGGCAAGAAAAAAATGCTAAAGCAGTATTTGGACCTGTTGGACAAGAATCCCAACCAGCAAGCCGTCGTCTTGTTTCATGATGATTTGGAGCAATTGTGGGGCGATTTTCAATCCTGTTTCAAGGTGCTGGATGCTGCTGGGGGGTATGTCCAAAATACAAATGGTCAACTACTGGTCTTTTACCGGCGCGGTTCCTGGGACCTGCCCAAGGGCAAGATCGACCCCGGCGAGACCCCCGAACAAGCCGCTGTACGCGAGGTGCAGGAAGAGACCGGACTTCAACATTTGACGCTTGGAGCCTTTCTGGGTCACAGTTATCATACCTATCCGCTTCAGGAAAAACGCATTTTGAAAAAAACCTGGTGGTACGCTATGCAGACTACTGATACGCAGGTGGCCCCTCAAACAGAGGAGGACATCGAGGAAATCCAGTGGGTGGAGCCGGGGGACTGGCTGGGCAGCGGGGTGCCAGTGTACGGGAATATCCGGGAGGTGATTGGGTGGGGCAGAAAATGAAGAGTAATGAATAAGGATTGGTTTCCCGTTTCGTTCCACGACCTTCCTTTGATTCATCAAAAAAATTCGCCCCCTCGTCGGTAAAATCATCCACGGAGACCTTCATTGCGCACTTTTGCCCATCAATAATCAGTTACCGTCCTAAGCCTGAAGGCTTCAGCGGGTAAAAAAATCAACCAACCAATGCGCAGCAATCATGAAATTGATTACCACATCCACGGCGAAGAAATGCAGTGTGTCGAAATTGAACTTGATCCGCAGGAGACGGTGATCGCCGAATCCGGCAGTTTTATGTTTATGGACGAAGGCATCGTCATGGCCACCGTCTTCGGGGACGGCAGTGCCCAAACCGAAGGATTTTTCGGCAAGCTCATGACCGCTGGCAAGCGGCTATTGACCGGAGAAAGTCTATTCATGACGACTTTTACCAATTCTTTACGCTCGGGAAGACAAAAAGTTACGTTCGCCGCGCCTTATGCTGGTAAGATCGTCGCGCTGGACCTGAGTGAATTGAACGGCAAGATTGTTTGTCAGAAAGACGCCTTCCTCTGTGCTGCCCAAGGGGTACAGATTGGCATCGAGTTCCAGCGCAAATTGGGTACTGGCTTGTTCGGTGGCGAGGGCTTCATCATGCAAAAACTGGAGGGCGATGGCCTGGCCTTCGTCCATGCGGGCGGTTATATTTTGCGGCGCGAACTGGCCGTGGGCGAGACCTTGCGCGTGGACACCGGCTGCATCGTGGCCTTTACTCACCGTGTGGACTACGATATCCAGTTTGTCAAAGGCATCCGCAATATGGTGTTTGGTGGGGAGGGCTTGTTCTTTGCGCAGCTACGCGGTCCCGGTACAGTCTGGATGCAATCGCTGCCGGTGAGCCGATTGGCGGCCCGCATCTTGCAATATGGTTCGGCGAACCGCAAAGAGGAAGGCAGCATTTTGGGTGGTCTGGGGAATATGTTGGACGGGCACTGAAACTAATTGACAACAGGCAAATTTGCAAAGGGCAATTGAAAGTATAAAAGCAAGGGCAATAGGCAATCCGTAGATTTGCCCATTGCCCTTTTTTGCCTTTTGCCAATTGCCTATTGCTTCCCGACCTTCCCTCCCTTCAAAAACCCCTGAATAGATTTCAAGGCCTCCCATTGGTCATTAGCAGCCAGGTTAGCTTGCGAAGGCCAGGTGCCTGGATCGTGCATAGCCAGTTGCTGCCCGGCAGCGGCCAGTATTTCCTTCATACGCACCACTTCTGTGTCTGCCAACTGGCGATAGGTGTAAATGCCATATTGGTTAAAAAGCATTTGAATTTTAGGCCCAATGCCTTCAATGACCGTCAGATCGTCGGCTTCCACCGGGAGGGCGGCCAATACCAAAGGGGCGGCTTCTACTACAGGTTGTGGTTCCACAATGGGTTCCGGAGCGGGGGAAAGCGTGGGAGCGGCAACCGACCCGGCAATCGGTACGCTGAAAGTCATTTCCGGAATGGTGATGGTCACTTCCTTTGGCAATGTTTCCACTGGCACTGGCACTGGCTCAATATTCAAGATGGCGGGCGTTTCCAGATGGGCGACCACTGGTTCTTCCTCTATTGTTTCTGGCTCCGGCTCTATCCAGGTATCCACTTCTGCTTCGGGTTCCTCTTGTTCGGTCGCCACTGGATAATCATCGGCACTGATGTCGTATATTTCCAAAGGAATATCATCTGCAATTCCCGTTTCGGGGTTGAACGCCAGGCCCAATTCCGTCTCCAACTGCCGGATGTGACTCGAGGCGGCCGTCAATTCGCTCTCCAGTTCCGTGATGCGGTTGCGCATATTGTCGTTGTTGCGATTCAGGCTCACCACTTGAGCGGAGAAGTTGATGCCATCGGTTTCGAGCACGGTGATGCGATTGCGGGCCGTAGCCAGCTCCGTGCGCAATGCCTCAATGGAGGCCAAGTTGCTCATGTTTTCCATGCGCAACTGGTCGGCCATTTCTTTATAGCGGCTCCAAAGTGCCCAGCCCAACCACAGACCGAGCAAAAAGGCACCCAGGAGCATGATCAGGATTTCAAAAGTGTGGCTGGTAAAGTTGCCCGTGCCGGGGCCAAGGGTTACGTTTTGCTTGAACATGAGGCAGGCGTAAAGAGGGTGAGAGACGTAAGAGGGTGAGAGGTGCGAGACAATCGAGAGGTGTTAATCGGTTACCCGCAGTTCCGCCCGGCGGTTCATATAACGGCCCTGCGGCGTATCGTTGGAGCCAACGGGTTGGCTTTCGCCATAAGATTTGATACTGATCTGGCTTGGGCTGACGCCTTTTTTGAGGAGGGTGCTGCGAATGGCCTTCGCTCGCCCCGTGCCTAAACGGCGATTGTTTTGGGAGCCGCTGACGAAATCCGTATGCCCACCGATTTGCACTTTAGAGCCGGAAGCAATGAGATAAGTGGCCAGCCGCGACAGGTAGGCGTCAATAGCATCGCTGTCTTCGCGCCGGACGGAGTTGTAGGGGAAGTGGATCACCACCCGGTCTTCCACTTCTTCCATCTGCACCGATTCGATATCATTGGGGTCAATTGGTTTCAGTTTGGTGTAGTTTGGATTGCTGCGCGAGCTGCTCATCACGGGTTGCTCGGCGGCGCGGGCGGCGGCCTGTATCTCCGCAATGGTAGAATCTTCCGGCTCGATGGGCGAGGTCTCCATGATGGGCTGGGCGGAGGCGGAGGCGACCGGGCCGCAGTTTTCCTTAATGTTACAGACGTACCAACGCCAGCAGATGGCGCACCAGATGGCGAACAAAAGCAGGACTAGGGATTTAGAAGTCATGGTTCGGTTTTATCGTTTTGAAAAGGCGGATGAAAAGAGCGGCAATAATCGGGATTGATCTTCATGTTTTTCCAAAAAAAACAAAAAACTTGGGCCGTCGGACAAATTCACGGCATTCGGCGGTCTCCTCGTGATTGGAACGCTGAAAAGTACGTAACCTCTTCTTTATCAATCAAAAATATTTTCATGCTCATGGACACGATCCACTATCCCGACTTTCTACGGGTTGATATGCGCGTCGGTACGATCATCGAAGTCAAGGACTTTCCCAACGCCCGCCAACCGGCCTGGCAACTGCGCATCGATTTCGGCCCGGAAATAGGCGAACGCCGGAGCAGTGCCCAAATTGCCCACCTGTACTTGCCGACCGATCTATTGGGACGCCAGGTCATCGCGGTGATTAACTTTCCGCCCAAACAGATTGCCAACTTTTTTTCCGAGGTGCTGGTACTGGGGCTGCACCAACCCGGCCAGGGGGTAGTGCTGCTACAATCGGAACGCCCGGTAGATAATGGAACCCGCGTGAGTTGAGTCAACCTTTCGGCGACTTTCCGGTTTTGCTGCGGAACTTTGTGCCATGCAAGAAAAAGATACACCCCGTCCCAAAATATCGCGGGAGAGCCTGCGGGAAGCCTTGAAAATCTTCGAGTATTTCCGCCCGTACCGCTGGAAATTCATTTTTGGCCTGTTTTTGCTGTTTTTGGGTAGCTCGGTCTTTCTGGTCTTTCCCAAGATTATCGGTCAGATGCTCGACATTGCGCAGGGGAACGTCCAGAATATCGACTTGCCCAAAATCGGTTATTGGCTGATGGGTATCCTGATTTTTCAGGGCATCGTCTCTTACCTGCGGGTCATGATGTTCGCCCAGGTGAGCGAGCGCGGCACCGCCGACATCCGGGTCGCGCTGTACCAACGCATCATTGCGCTGCCGATGGTTTTTTTTGAAAAAAGCCGGGTTGGTGAACTGGTCAGCCGCCTGACCAACGACGTAGAAAAACTCTACAACACCTTTTACTTCGTGCTGGCGGAATTTCTGCGCCAGATT
>JAYUXG010000056.1:0-2073 GCA_043753125.1 Saprospirales bacterium
CCTACGTAAATCTTTGGACGGAAGGCATCTTCCAAGTCGCCAAAAAAGTGATAGGCCTTCAGCGGGATGCGCAGGTAGTTCAATTGCGTCTTGTAATCAGTACCCGCGCGCTTGACGATGACACCTTCCTGGGAAAAATTAAGGCCCGTACCGAAACCCCATTTTTCGTAATTGCTATAGACGTAGTTCAAGCCGATGTTCAGTCCAATGGGATTGCGAATATCACCTTCCTGATCGGACAACCAGGAAGAGTTGATACCGATGTTAGGCCCAAGAGAAGAGTTTTGCGAAAAGGCTAGCGTAGCACTCAAAGAGAGGCCTAAAATAAGCAAGTATTTTTTCATGATGCTGACTATTGAAAGTGAATAAATAGGGGGTGTTTCAAACAGACATTCAAAAAGTCGTGCCGTGTACAACAGGTTCATTTTCTTATAAATGCGCTAACCTACTCATTATCAGCCTACTGTATCAGCAGTTTCCTCATTGTATTGTTCGAATGGGTTGATATTGGCAAACAAAGGTGCCAACAAAAGGCAAGCACCGCTTGTTTTAATTCCCCAAATTGGGGAAAACTGCCCTAATTAGACAGAAAAAACGTGGACAAGTCGTTTTCAACGCAAACCCACCTCTATCCACACCGGCTGATGGTCGGAAAACTGGAAATCCTGCTGCATGCCTTTTACTGACCGAATGACCAGGTTAGGAGACACCACAAAAAAATCGATGAGGGTCTCAAAAGTCTGGCCCTTCACGTAAGGGTCGCGGGCCTTGCGGTTGGTGGCCACCGTTGGGTCATAGCCATACTGCCATGCCTCGGGAAAGAAATCGAGCGGAATGTTGCCCTGCGTATAGCCCTGGGTGTTGCCGGGCATGAACGTATCGAAACGAAAGTTGGGCGGGCATTGATTCCAGTCGCCGCCGAGCACCACGTAATTGCCTTTTTTATACTCCATCAATGCCAAATCGCGCAGGTAGGGCAATTGAATGGCCTTGATTTTGTCGCCCGGATCGTAGGCGGAATTGTGCAAGTTGATGACTATCAAGTCTTTGCCACGACTCGTCGGGAAACGGTGCAGTGCGGCGCAGCGATCCAGTTGGAACATCCGGTCAGGCATGGGGTAGTGACCGGGCAGTTGGTGACGCGTAGCCTCCGTCGGTTGGAAGCGGCTCAACGTGGCCAAGCCGGACAGCACGTGGCCATACGGGTGCCAGGGTTCCAGCACCGGGATAGGCACCCGGTCGCAGCGGTAGTTGATGGCCATCGTGGCGGCAAAGGCGGGCAGGGCCTCCTGATAGGCCGCGTACTGCGGTACATCGTAGCTGCGCTTCGAGGCAACATCCACTTCCTGCAACAAGAAAAAATCGGCACGGGTATTCTGCAAAAAGCCAATGGCACCGCGCAGGTTCTTTTGCACTGATTCGAGCGGACTGCGGATCATGCTCGAGCCAGAGTACCACATCCCACCCACATCGTCGAAACTGAAATCCGACTCGGCCCCCAACCCGCCGTAGCCGACGTTCCAAATCACCAGCGAGACGATACTGTCGCTGACCAAAGTCTGTGCTGATGGATGTTCCACCGACATGGGGGCAGCAGCTACTGGCTGCCAATCGGTGAGTGCGCCGTGTACGAGCAGCCCTCCAAAATACAACAGGGCCAAGAGCAACAGGATAAATAACGGACGGCGCAAACGGGAAGGTTTGGTCATATTACTCTTTTTGCATTTGAAACTTAAATCTGCGTGTGCGCCAAAGGAAAGGAAACTGGGGCATATTCCAAAACACAAATCCCGGCCACCCAAGAGTGGGCAGCCGGGATTCGACAATAGTAGGATCAAAACCAAACTTACTGCTTCACAAAGCGCACTGGCGTGGATACACTCGTGCTGTTGCTTACCGTCACGGTGTACACCCCTGCTTGCAGGCTGGTCAGCGTGATCGGCAGCTCGTTGATATCTTGCACGGACTCCGTGTACTGCTCCAGCACCAAACGGCCGGTCATATCCATCACGCGCACGGTTACTTTCTCCTCGGAGGTAGCGTTGAACTGCACCGTCACGTTGCCGTTGGTCG
>JAYUXG010000057.1:0-5217 GCA_043753125.1 Saprospirales bacterium
TATTTGCCAGAAAAGAATTTGAGTTTTACTTGCAGTATGGGGATGGACGCGAAGTAACGTTTAATCAACTTTCAGATGGTTTTTCGGCCTTTATCGGTATACTGCTTGAACTTTTAGTACGTGTCAATGTAATACAGACACAACAAAAAAACAATACTCTTAATCCACCCGGTATTGTGCTAATTGATGAACCCGAATCTCACTTACATTTAGAATTGCAATATCAAATAATGCCATTATTGACACGCTTGTTTCCAAACATCCAGTTCATCATAGCCACGCATTCACCAGCGGTAGTGTCAAGCATCAAGAATGCCACAGTATTTGATTTAACGACAAAAAGCGTGGCAAAAGATTGGGTGGTGGGCAGTAGTTTTTCGGAGTTGATGACCGTGCATTTTGGGTTGGAAGATGAGTTTTCCAATATTGCGGATAAAATCATGGCTGATGCGCAGCAAATTGCAGATAGTAAAGTAGATACCGATGCCAAACTTGTCGCGCTCAAAAAACTTTTTACAGAAAACGAACGCTACCTCAGCCCAGCCTTTCATTTAGCGATGGAGTCGCAGATTTTGAGACTGAAAAAAACTTTGGTGCCGACATGATAAATATCGAAAGGCCAACCGAAGTGCCAGCTTCTTTACAATCGCGAAAAATCCGCAATTATTTGGATTTGGTGGCCCAACACCAAGCAGACCCAACGCAAGTATCCAAGCCAGAAAAGCCATCGGAGTATCGGAACAGTGACATCTTGGAAGTCTTTGATCTGCATTTTTTCAGCAAATGTTATTTGACGGAACAGGGCTTTGGAAGTGCTTGGGAGATGGACATTGACCACTTTGTGCCTTTTAACGAACGTCCAGACTTGGTTTTTGAATGGACAAACCTATACCCAGCCGCCCATAAGGCCAATATGCTCAAACCCAATAAAACGCCAGAAGGAGGATACCTAAATCCCTGTGATGCAAATGATGACGTGGAAAAAGAGGTAATGTACGCACTGGTCCAGTACGGCGTGGAGCCGCGATTTCGAGCAATGGACCCTGCAAATCATAAGGCTGTAAATACTTCGGCCTTATTGGAGCTGCTGCACAATGGTCGGAAATACGATGAGAATTCTAGAAATAATACCAAGCATTTGCGCACCTTAATAAAAATTCGCTATGATGAGATTATGAATGCCATCGTCAAATGGCAAGGCACAAATGATGGATTACAAAAATTCAGTGCAGCAGAGGAGATAAAAGCATTATTGTCTCGTAAAGCCTCTTTCACTATGCTTATGCGCTCTATGGATGCCGTCCAAGTATATGTGCCAAAAGAGTTTTTAGATTAACAAGAAAACCTCCAACACCCTGTAAGACACATTTATCAGATGCACTCGCTCTACCTGTTCCTGATTCTGCTGACCGCCACCTCCGTAGTAGCACAACCCAAAAACTGTGATAAGTGGGTGCAAAGCGGCGACACCACCATCTGTCAGAATTTTAAAAAAGATCGGCTATCGCAGGAAGATTTTTACCTACAAGGCAAGCAAATATTTGCCCGACAGTGGTATTACCGCAAAGATGGGACGTATAATTGGCAGCAGAAAAAGAAGAAAGGTGCCAAAGCAGAAGGCCCGTCGGAGGCCTATTATGCCGATGGGAGTGTCCAAGCGATTGGCTATTTTAGTAACGGCAAGCAGGTGAAAGATTGCTTGGAATTCTACCCTTCCGGGGCTATTAAACTACGCTGCTACCACAATGAGCAGGGAAAAAAAGATGGTGTCCGCATGACGTATTACGAAAATGGACGCTTACAATCGCAAGCACGCTGGGAAAACGGGCTGTTACGTAAAATTCTGAAATACAAGGACGAAAAGGGGCAAGATTTAGCAGTTGGCTCTTTTCAAAATGGTACGGGCGACTGGATATGGTACGAGAAGGGACAACCAGCGTATCGTTACATCTACCAGGATGGCCGCGAGAAAAAGAAGCAGAAAATGACCGCTGCTAATGTTTCTAAATAAAACTATTGCCATGGAGGGTACATTGTCGTTGATCGGGTGCCATCGATTAGGCACATAAATTCTGTCATGTCGACCGCAGCCGAGCCATCTGTTTGATTTTCCCCTTTCAAAAGCCTCGGCTGCGGTCGATCTGACAACCCTAATGATTTCTATGAAAAAAACCATCATATTCCTCTTTTTGCTGCGACTAACAGTAGCGCAGGCACAAGCGGTTTTTGAATTAGTCAATCCCTCTTTTGAAATAAACGATCCAGAGGCGGGAGTGCCGCCGAGCGGTTGGATAGATTTGGGCTTGAAAACCGACACGCCGCCGGACCGACAGCCGGGCCGGTTTGAGGTGATTTTACCCGCACAAGATGGCCGATTATATGTGGGTATGGTGGTGCGCGAAAACAATACCTGGGAAGGCCTGGGACAAAAATTAAAAGGGTTTTTAAAGCGGGATTCCACCTATACGTTTAGTGTGTACCTAACCCGCTCGCAGAAATATATATCGGCTACCAAAGCGAGTACCATGCCCATCAACTTCAATGCACCGACCATTTTGAAGATTTGGGGCTATAACACGGTGACACAACAGGACGAACTACTGGCTGAAAGTTCGGCGGTCAGTCATTCCGAATGGACCAAGTACAGTTTTACTTTAACGCCCACGGTGGCCGATTTTGACGAACTGGATTTGATGGCTTACTACGCGCCGGGATTTGAAAAAAAGAATGGTAATTTATTGATGGACAATTGTTCGGCGATCGTGCAGGTGAAGAAGTGATATTCTTTCAGTATTGATTTAAAATATATTTTTAAATTGCATAACTCCACCTCTAAAGAATGCAAAATTATCACACGAAAAACGTTCTGCTTTCCGGCCTTTTACTAGTGCATGGTATATCGGTCCTGGCGCAGGATACTATACAGCTTAGGAACCCCTCTTTTGAGGCCAAAATGCCAGGAATAGTGGGCCTGGTTCCAGAAGGGTGGCTTAATCTTGGTGCTGCCTTGGAATCGCCGCCAGATATTCAACCGGGCTGTTTTGGGGTGACCTTGCCCCCACAAGACGGCATGACTTATTTGGGTTTGGTCGTTCGGGAAAACAATACGGTAGAAAAAGTTTCACAACAATTGGATGGTCTTTTAAAAAAAGATTCCGCTTATAGTTTCAGTATGTATCTGACTCGCTCGCCAATATATAGGTCAATTACCAGGACGAGTAAAGAACTTGTTAACTTCGATGCACCTACTGTGCTGAAGATATGGGGATATAATACGGCTACGCACCAGAAAGAATTGCTGATTGAAACATCGGCGGTTCCTTTGTTCTATTGGACTAAGTACAATTTTATTCTTCAACCTAAGATTGCCGATTTTAATTGTCTGGATTTTATGGCCCATTACGAGTTGGGTTTTGAAAAAACAAATGGCAATCTATTAATGGACAATTGTTCAGCGATAGTAAAGGTGAAAAAATAAACATCAAATCCACCAAAATGCAACCTATGCAGATTAAGTTTAGTATATTGTTATTCTTACTGGCCGGAAAAAATTTCGGTCAGCCCATTGAACTGTGGAATGCTTCTTTTGAAGCAGATGAGCACCAATGTTGTGTTACACCCACAGACTGGTATAATTGCGGTAGTGTACAAGCAACCCCGCCCGACATACAGCCTGGCCATTGGGGAGTTGATTTGCCCGCTCCCGATGGGAATACTTACCTCGGTCTCGTAGTGAGAGACAACGAGACCGCTGAGGCAATTGGACAAAAATTGAGAAACTCGTTGCAAAAAGACAATACTTATATGCTAACTTTTTCCATTGCCCGGTCACTACAATGGCGATCTACCGCTACGACCAGTCGGGAATCAATCAGTTTTACTACTCCTGCTACATTGAAAATATGGGGTGGTGTTAGTCCATGTGAGAAAAAGCGAAACCCATTAACCAATAACTAATAACCAGCAACGACTCATGCAGCTCACACTCAAAATATGGCGCCAAGGCGGCCGCTACAAAGGGGAATTTGTCACCTACCAATTACCGGAGGTCAACCCCGATATGTCCTTCCTCGAAATGCTCGACGTACTGAACGAACAGCTCATCCATCGGCGCGAAGAGCCGGTGTCGTTCGAGCACGACTGCCGCGAGGGCATTTGCGGCAGTTGTGCCCTGACCATTGATGGCCGTGCGCACGGCCCGATGAAGGGCACCACCACCTGCCAGATCCACATGCGCCACTACCACGACGGCGACACCATCGTGATCGAGCCGTTTCGGGCGAAGGCTTTTCCGGTGATCAAGGATTTGGTGACCGACCGCTCGGCTTTCGACCGCATCATCCAGTCCGGCGGCTACGTGAGCGTCAACACCGGACAAGCGCAGGATGCCAATGCCATCCCCATCGAAAAGGACACCGCGTTGCGCTCGTTCGATGCGGCCGCCTGCATCGGTTGCGGAGCCTGCGTGGCGGCCTGCCCCAACTCGTCGGCCATGCTCTTTACTGGTGCCAAAGTGTCGCACTTGGTGCTGTTGCCGCAGGGCAAAGTGGAAAGCCAGAAGCGGGTGCTGGCAATGGTCCATCAGATGGACGAAGAGGGTTTTGGCCGCTGCTCCAACGTGACGGCCTGCGAGGCTGAGTGTCCGAAAGAAATTTCGATAGAAAATATCGCCCGGCTGAACCGGCAATACATCGGCGCGGTATTCGCCTCGGAGCGCGCCGTATAGCCGAGCCTCCATCGGGCTGGCACAGAAATGCGTCTGCTAAACTGTCAAAGTTTAGTAGACGTTGCTGCCCGCCAATTCCGCGAGCATTCCCTCCTTCATGGCGTAAGCCGACGTGTAAATCTCCCGAATATCGGCCCGACGCAGTACGTGGCGAATCAGCACCATCGCCACGACCACCATTTCTACCCGTTCGGCTGGCAGTTTGGGCCATGCCCGACGTTCGGCTATAGTACTCTCTACCAGTTGTTTGTACAAAGGCCAAAAGGCGGCTAACTCCATGTAACCGTACAATTCGGCTTTCGTGGCGGGGTCCAGCACGAACAGATCAATTACATCGAAAGTACCGGAGGCACCCACCAGCGTTGGCACAGGATATTGCGCCAGTGCTGTCCACAACTCATGCAGTGCTGCATCAAGGAAGGCTTCGAGCCGTTCCAGGTCCGGCGCACTGATCGGGTCATGGTGATGAAACTCCCGATAAAGCACCGCCA
>JAYUXG010000058.1:0-2064 GCA_043753125.1 Saprospirales bacterium
GGACGCTCCTTCGGCGATGCTTATGTCGGCAACAGCGACCGCCAGCCGGGCGAATCGCGTAACAGCGACCGCTTGCCGTGGTCCAACACGCTGGACGTGGCGGCGGAATACCGGTTTGGCGAGACGGGCCTGCGGCTGCGCGCTGATGTGTTCAACGTGTTCAACGCGGTGAACCTGAGCGGCTACTCGAACAATGCTACGCAGAGCAATCAGGTGCAGGTTGGTCCCGCTTCGAGCGGCTTGATCGTGCGCCGGAACGCCGCTCCGCCCCGGCAGTTCCAGTTTTCTTTGTTTTACGGGTTTTAAAATACAATGTGTGGCACACCTTCGAGGTGTGCCGTACGTTATTTACTTTCAAACAACCAGTAACATTTTTATGAGCGAAGAGAAAGAACTACTTGGAAGTTTTTTAGGAATAACAGGTTATAATTCTTTTGAGAAAGACGATAGGAGCTCTGTTTTATTAGTCGCCCTTCGAGGAGCGAGAAAATTAACTGGGCGGGATTTAAACACTGGCACATTGCTAGTGGCTGGACATCCTGTCGACCCTTCTATTGAAGTGATGGAAGAGGGAAGATATTACTCAAATTTGTTACTGGGCTTAACAAATTACTTGATAATTTTAGATATGCTAGGATTCATATTTTCAAGAAAAGATGTTAAAAAAGATATAGCAGAGGAGATGATACATTCTATGAAAAATTTCACAGGTTTATTAGAGCTACGACACATCGAAGCAATAAAAGCCCTAAGGCACTCCTTGGCTCATAATTTTGGATTAGCTAACAAAAATTATATTTTTCAACTTGACTTGACTATCACAAATTTGATTGAACTGCCTGTCGACAATACCGGATGGAGAGTCAAAAACATTAAAAAAGAGGAGAACTACACAAAAATAAATCCGATTAAACTGTGTAATTTTGTAGAAACTGCTTATAAAAACTTGATACAACAATTTGAGCATGATAACTTGAAACTCAAAAGCAATCTAACGCTAGACCAGTTTATGGCGCGGTTTACTATCAAATGATAAAGAATGCAAGGTAAAAGCTATACCTATGTGCGATTTAATCCTCCATCAACCGCTGCAAGGCCTCCAGATTGGCCGCTTCATCAAAAATCGCCTTCACCGGAATTTCAAAACCGGACACGGCAAGGCTGGCAACAGTGTCGTGCAATTGGTAGATTTTGGCCGGAAAATACTCGGTGTCTTCATGCGAGAGAATGTACTGTTCAATGCGTTGTCGCTTGGGATCAACAATCCAGTATTCCCGGACTCCATGTGCGGCATAATCGGCCCTCTTGATGGTCTTATCGATCTTGGCCGTGCTTTTAGATAGTATTTCTACCACAAAATCAGGGGCGGGGAACAACACCTGGTCATCAGTGAATTGATCGGCTTTTTCTTTGGAAAAAAACACTATGTCCGGTTCGTAATCATTGCGGGTAAGGGCCACCATTACTTTTTCGGTGCCAATGGACCCCAATTCTTTAATGGACGCATAAATACTTAGAATTCTAGACAAAAAGTCAGTTGCCTTCCAATGCTGCCGCTTGACGGGCGAATGGGTAATGATCTTGCCATTGATAAACTCGGCCTTTATGCCTTCCGTGACCCATTGATAGAAATCGTGGCGGCGTTTTTTTTCTTCCGCCAGCACATCATGGACGGCTTGCATTTGCAGCACGGCGTCCGGGCGTTCCAAGAGTTGTTGGGCAAGGGAGGCGGTGGGCATTCATTACAATTTGAAACACAAAATTACATGAAAAATCTCGTCAAGATCGCCCTTTTTGCGCTCGTTTTCTGGGCTTGCCAAAACAACCAATCCAACAACATCCCCGACCCGCTCGCCACCCCGTGGCCACAAATCGAGCAACAGGCCAAGGGCAGCACCGTCCGCCTGATGATGTGGCAAGGCGACCCGCTCATCAACCGATATATGAGCGAGTGGGTGGTGCCGGAACTGAAAAAACGCTACGGCATCGACCTGAACATTGCGCCGGGGCAGGGTACAGAGATCGTCAAAATACTGTTGGGCGAGAAAGAGGCGAGCAAGACCG
>JAYUXG010000059.1:0-5205 GCA_043753125.1 Saprospirales bacterium
CAGTCGCTGCTGCTGTTTGTGCGCAACGCCAACCCTAATTTTGTGACCGACCAAGGGACCGATATGGCGGCGGCCATTGATTTGGCCCAACGCCTGTTCGAGTCCAATGCGCTGGCGGGACGCGGCCTTATCCTGATCACCGATGGCGAAAACCACCAGGAAAATGCTCTGCAACGGGCACGAGAGGCCAAAGCTGACGGCATGGTCATCCATACGGTGGGCGTGGGCACGACGGGCGGCGCGACCATTCCGGCGGCGAACGGTGGGTTCCAGCGCGACTTCAATGGGCAAGTCATTCGCACCAGCCTGAATGAGCCTTTCCTACGCGAACTGTCCCAAGCGGGCGGTGGCGTCACCCTCGCCATCAACGATTTGGAAGCCATCGGCACTTTAAAAACGGAAATAGAACGCCTGCAAAAGAGCGCGGTGGAAGCACAGGTACAGACCGAATACGTCTCCTACTTCCAATGGCTGCTGGTGCCGCTGTTGTTGTTTTTGGCGATGGAGCAGCTGATGTGGTGGCGGAACAAGCGAAAGCCAGGGGAGGAACTGGCGAAGTGAAGCACGATTAAACGTACATAATTGATTGATAAACAGTGATTTTTGATGTTTTCCGCATCGCAGCCTATAGCGTTTAACTCATTGCAAATGATTGATTATCAAAAATACATACTTTTTTTTGGCCTAGTATCAATGGGTTTTTTGCCAACGGCAAGCGCCCAAAATGGCCAAGGGCAACTCCGCAAAGGCGACCGCCTGTACGATAGAAAAGAATACAGCCAGGCCGAAGCCGCTTACCGCAAAGCGGTGGCCAGCCCAGTAGCCTCTTATAACGCAGGCAATGCTGCCTACCAGCAAAATAAGTACGCCGAAGCCGCCGCTTTATACCAAAATGCTGCCCGCACTGCTCCTACCGCATTCGGCAAAGCCAACGCGCTCTATAATCTGGGCAATGCCTACCTACGCGACAGCAAATACGCCGACGCTATCGAAGCCTACGAAAACAGCCTGCGCCGACAGCCGAACCAACCGGATGCCAAGAAGAATTTGCAGATCGCCAAAAAGAAACTCCGCGAACAGCAGGAACCGCCCCCTCCCCCATTGCCGCCTCCGCCACCTCCCCCACCGCCCAAGCAACGCCCACGCAACAACTACCTCGACCAAGCCAGCGCATTGAAGCGGCGAGAAGTACCCGTAGGCGGGCTTACCCCAGAATCCGCCCGTGCTTTACTGGACACGCGGGTAACCCGCCAAGAGCAGGCCAATGCGCAGGAGTATCGCCGTTTGGCATCTCCGAACCGGCCCTCGCGGGTGAAAAAGGATTGGTAGGAAAAATAATCCTATTGCAGCCGATTGTAATTCAAAATGGAGCCGTAGGGGATGTTGGCTGCGCCGTTGGTCTGTTGAAAATTGAAGCTGACAAAAGCATTGCCATTGAAGTTGACAAAATACCTAAACCACTGGCCGGTCTGCACAAAGGTTTCTATGTATTGCCCCTGTTGGATTTGCCAAGTAATGTAGATGGTATTCATCAAGTAGCCATTGGTGTACGACTGGGCCACGCCGGTGCCGTTGGCGTAGAGCGTGACGATATTGCTGATGTTGGCCCCACCGCTCGTAAAAGAGCATTGCCATTGACCCACTAAAGCATTGAAAATCATGGCATCCGAGACGGCAGTCATGCTCTGGCCCTGTGGTGGGCCTTGCGTCACCGTCGGCGGCGTATAAGTGGACGGCTCCTTTACCGGCTCGGCGGTCGTGGTAGCATTGGTGCCGCTGCGCTGCTTGAAATGTTCCTCGGCGTTTTTCCAACCATTGGCAATGGCTTCCTTGCGGGCCTTGGCGGGCGGATGGGTAGCGGTCTCGCCGCTGTTTTGCAGCAGCTCGATGCCCACCTGCGCCTCGCTCAACGAGGCTCCCATCGTGAACAGCACCCCGCCCGCGAACTTGTCCGCCTCCAGTTCCTGCACTTTGCGCTTTTTGGCATCGGCGGTGCTGAAACTGTGGCCGTTGGCATGGTGGCCAATTTCGTGGGCCAGCACGCAGTAGGCCGCCCATTTGGTCTGGCCGTTTTTCTTGAAGTTTTCCAAAAAAGTGGTGTTGTACAGGATGTAGCGGTGCTCGCTTTCATCCACGGTAGCCAGGGCGTTCTCGCAATCGGCGGACTTGACTACGAAGTTTTTAGATAGGTTGGCCGCACTGACTACCTGCTCCACGATGCGGTCGGCCTCCTGGGACGACTGGAAGGTGTAGAGGTCGGCCTGCTGTTCTTCGCCGTCAAAGTTGCAGGAGTGTTGGATGGTGATGAGCTGTTGGGCGGCAAGGGGGACCGTGCAGAAGAGCGCGGAGACGATCAGAAGATGACGCATGATTGGTGTTTTTATAGTTTGGAGGTGGCTTCTTTTAAGCAGTCTTTGGCCCAAGTAATTGTGGGGTTTAAGCGCAGGCCTTTGTTTAGGTAATCAATGGCGTCGGCGTATTTTTCAATTTTAACAAGGGTGCAACCCTTAGTACAATTGTTTATAGCATTATTAGGATCTAACTGAATGACTTTGTCATAATCTTGAATGGCTTCATTATACTGACCTAATTTATGTTTTAACCAGCCTCGGGCGGTATAGGCATCGGTGTAGTCCGCTTTTAATTGAATAGTTTTATCGCAGTCTTTGATGGCTTCTTTATTTTGTCCTAGCATTTCTTTAGCCAAACCACGGTTGCAGTAAGCAATATAATGATCCGGCTTCAACTGAATGACCTTGTCGAAGTCTTTGATGGCTTCATTATATTGAAATAATCTGTCTTTCGCTTCACCTCTATTATTATAAGCCTCAGCATAATCTAGCTTCAACTGAATCGCCTTATCATAATATTCAATCTGCTTGTTGCAGTCCTTTTCATAATACCCTTTTTGAACCCACCCTTCCGCCTCTTCCTCTCTATCCTTCCCACTCGGCACCACCTTCTCCTCCTGCTGCTGTCCCCTCCCTATTTCCTGCGCTTGCTTCCAGCCGGCCGCCACCGCTTCCAGCCGTGCACTTTTCGGTGGATGCGTCTCCGAGCCGCTTTCCAGGCTGAAAGTCTGGATGCCTGCCTGTGCTTCATCCAATGTGGCTCCCAAACGGTAGAGGACTCCGCCGGCAAAGCGGTCGGCCTGCACCTCGTAGCCCTTGCGTTTGCGCAGATCGGTTTCGTTCAGGTCGTGGTTGTTGAGGTGGTGGCCAATCTCGTGGGCTAGTACGCAATAGGCCGCCCATTTGGTGCGGGCATCGCGCTTGAATTTTTCCAGGAAAGTAGTGCTGTAAATGATGTAGCGTTGGCCGTTCAGGGTGGTAGCCAGCGCGTTTTTACAGTCGCCGGAGCGGAGGATGAAGTTGGGCTCCAGCACGTTGGCGCGCATCACCTCGCGGAGAATGGTCTGCGCTTCTTGCGAGCCAGGGAAAGTGTAGAGTTCTTGGTTGCGGTCGTCGCGGTCATCAAAGGCGCAGGCGTGGCGGACGGTGAGGATTTGGAGGTCTTGGGCTGGGGCGGGGTGGGCCAGCAGGAGCAAGAGAACGATGGACAAGAGATTGATTTTCATGGCAAATGGTATTTTTATGGCAAAAATTGCAAAGTTTTAATTGCCGGTTTGTCGAGCGGAGCCGAGACATCTGGTGTTTTTAATCGCATCGGATGTCTCGGCTTCGCTCGACGTGACAAAATAAAAACACAGTGCGCATGGCCCTCGTGGTGTGGACGGATTCCTGCGGAATGACAAAAACTATTGTTTTCCCAACGGCACTCCCAACCCTGACTTGGCCAAATGCTCTCCGGCTAACAAATGACAGGGGCATTTTTGCGCAGCGCGGTGGTTGGTTTCCGGCACCTCAAACTCATAGACCAGCACATCCACGCTGTAATCGGTAGTGAAGGGGCGATTGGCCACCGTCTTCGGTAAGCGGTTGACGGCCTGCTCGAACCACGCCTTGGCCTCCTCCTTACCGATGCGGGCGCCGGTGGCACTGAAATTCTCCCGGCTCACCACGAACGCAAACAGTCGCAGGTAAGCGCGCTGCGGCAAAAAAAGCGATCGGATATAGTCCATGCAAAAGGCAAAGTTCGGGCTGGGCGGCACTTCGCGCCAGCGGCTGGCATTGCTCAGCGGGCGACCATTGGATTGATACTGTTCGAGTTGGGTCACGATGACGAAGCCGTCTTTGGCGGAGAGGTAGCGGAACGGGTACTGCTGCTGATCGAGGGTCTGGCGCAGGCGTTGGGCCACTTGGCCAAGGGTGGTGCAGCCACTAAAGGTCTGGGCGGGCAGATCGGTCTGCTGGTAGCAGGGTGGCGGCGGGAAAGGAAATTTGGCCTGCAAAAAGTTTTCCAGGGAGGGGTCATTCTCAAACTGCAAACTGTTGATTTCCAAGGCAATCTCGGAATTTCGCTGCCCTTGCTGGACGGCGGCAAGGCGTTTTTTGGGTGGGCCGCTGGTAGCCAACAGACCACCATCCGTGAACAGTTCGCGCACCTGACCCGGCCCAAAACCCACCCGGCTCAACACGAAGCCCAGGAAGCGGTCCGCCTCCGCCTCCTCGATCTCCGAGCGTTCGGGGAGCAGCGTATGGCCATTCACGTGGTGGCCGATCTCATGAGCGACGCTGGCATGGGCCTCCAGCGGAGAGGCTTTTTCCAGAAAATCCTGGCTCCACAGCAGGTAACGGCGGGAACCATCCACCACTGCCGTCACGTTGGCCACATTGGTCTGGATAAGGATAAAACTCTGGTCCAGGTCGCCGCCCAGCCGAAGGATTTTGGCCACTAAATCCTGCATCACCTTCACGTCGGTGCGGAAGGCGTATAGTTCTTCGTCTTGTCCCTGACCAGCGAATTGGCAATGGCGGGCAAGGTTAAGTTCGAGCAGTTCCTGGCCGAAGGTGGGCGTAGCAAAGGAGAGGACTCCGAGGAGAAAAAATATGGTTGGACGCATTTTCAAATGGATTAGCGGAAACAAATGTACGTCCATCTACCATTTGTTCGTCTCGGTTATACCGGGTAGCCCTCATTTCCTTACAACAGCTGCTTAAGGCCGATCTTTCCAGCCATCATTTGTAGCATTGATATCCGGTAGCACATGGTCGGGGTCGGTCACTACGGTACGGATTGGTTTGGAGGAGTCCAGGCGCAGCGTCCATTGTGCGCCGTGCTGCCAGACTTCCACCGGCAGCTTGC
>JAYUXG010000060.1:0-5204 GCA_043753125.1 Saprospirales bacterium
GGGCACTTTCAAATCAATCCCCATCAATTGGAAGATCGAACCAGCAAAGCCCTCCAATTGCCGAAACGCCAGCCTGAAGGTCACTTTCAGGGTCAATAGTACCCGAATGCAGGTGTCCGAATATTCAAACTGCCCACCGCGCTTCACCACACCGTCGTAATTCCAACTGCCCGCAACATCTTCGCTGATCCATAGCGTCAGGCTGTCGCGCTGCTTCAATCCTGCGTTGTAGGCCGGCCAGTTGCTCAGCCGGTACTTGTCTTTGGGCTTGTCGGACACGGGAGTGATATCTATCTTTGCCATGAGTCGGTGCGACGTGCTTTTTTGTTTCGCAACTCAAATCTACGCTCACCGGCTCTTTTTTCCGCGCCCGCAAGCTACCCGACCACAAACCTATTCATACAACAAAGCCATTTTACACGCCTACGCAAATTTTTTGTTGTTTATTCCCCCCTTACCAACCTCCCCCACCACCTCTTTCCAGCCCCCTCCAACGAATAAAAATACACCCCAACCCCCGCAAACGCCCCGACTTCCAACTTTGCCGCGCCATCATTTTCCCCAGCCAAAATTTCCTTTTCAAAAATTCTTTTTCCCTGTCTATCAAATACTTGGAGGCGGTACGTTTCCTTCGTCGTAGGCAAGCGCAGCCAAACCCCCGCTTCTCCAAACGGGTTGGGCCAAGCCTGTACTCCCAATGCCGTCGGTAGGGTGACCGGGTGAGCGAAATCGAAGATTGGCAGCAGGACAGTGCCATTGGGCCGAAAAGCCAAGGCCGGGGTGGGCGCATCGCGGATAGCGCATACCTGGGACAGTTGTCCAGCGGCCACTGCCCGCAGCCGCAGCCGGAAGAGGGCAGTCAACTGCGCTGAGGCGATACTGTGCTGCACGAAGGATGGGTTTTCAAAACCAACCGTCAAGGTGGAGGGCTGGCCGCGCGGCCTGCCAAAGTGCTCCACGCGCAGCCCCGGCAGCAGCGGCTCCATTTCTTCCAGCACCAGGGCAATAGGGTCAAACCAGAGTGTCATTTGGGCAGCCGCCAAATCGGCTAAATCGCCCCGAACCATCATTTCCACGGTCTCGCCCCGCTGAAAAGTCTGGTCCTCCACGGGCAATGTCCACGTTCCGGCCAAGCGGTCTTCCACCGCCGCGAACGGGCCTGGAGCGGCAGTGCCATTGAGATCGCCTACTTTGATAGCGATGAAATTCAGCCCATTCAATGACGTAGTCTGCACATCCAGCAGTAGCGTTTCCGGGAAGCCGGTTTGGAACGGATTCAGCGGATTGGGAAAAACGTAAGCGGTAGGCACAAACCGCCACGACGTATTGTTCGCAATGGCTGTGTCGATGCCGAGGATGAGCTTGCGCAGCACCACGATGTCAAACGCGGTGATCGAATTACTGTGGTTGGCATCGGCGGCGATGAACTGGTAGGGCGAGGTGAGCGGTTCCAACCCGAGGATATGCTTGGAAATCATGGCCAAATCAAAGGTGGTAACGCCGTTCAGCGGATGATCGTTGCGGTAGGGTTGCAGGGTAAAAGTCTGGCAGCCAGCCACGTCAGGTATCTGGAACGCGCCGCTGGCATCGGTAAGGACTGGCGGCTGACTTTGTACGCGCACTGGCATCACACCCAGCCCGGCATCATTCTTTATTTGCCCGGCCAGCGAGACGGGCATGATGCCAGTAGCCTGCGACAAAACCGAATCCAACGGGAAAGTGTAGATGCCACGCCCAAAGGTAGCCGCCACCAGTTCGCGACGAACCGGGTTGAAGGCGAGCTCCAGGGTGGGCAAGTAGGGCATATTCGCGCCCAGCCGCGTCCAGTGTTGGCCGCTGTTTTTGGAAAAATACACCCCCGCGTCCGTGGCGGCAAATAGCACGCTGTCGGCATGGCTGGGCCACACGAAAAGATCGTTGACCGGTAGCTGAGGCAGATCGCCGGAGATGTCTATCCAAACGGTGCCGTTGTCATCGGAGCGGTGCAAATGAGGAATGTATTCATCGTCGCGGAAGCCGGAATGGGTAACGAACAGGCGTTGCGGCAGGGTAGGGGAGCCGTGCACGGAAGTCAGGTAGCGGTTGGGCAGGCCGCTGGTCAGGTCAATCCAGGGGCCGGTTGGTTCGCGCCGCCATACGTTGCCATCGGTGGTGCCGACCAGCAGTTTGGCGGACTGCATTGGTGACTCTTCCAGGCAGGAAATAGTATGAAAGCGGCTGCCATGGATATTGCCGTCGGTCAGGTCGGTGGAGATAGGTGACCAGTTGGTGCCGTTACTGGATTCGTAGACCCGGTACGTACCGCCATAGAGCTGGTCGGGATTATGCGGACTTAGCAGGTAAGGCGCATCCCAGTTGCAGCGATCCGTCGTGCCAAAGCAAGGTTGGCCCTGCGTGAAGGCCTGCCCGCCGTCGTCCGTGCGGTGGATGGTACCGTTCTGAGTTTCCACCCAAAACAGATTGGCATTGGTCGGGTGAAAGGCGCAGCGGAAGCCGTCATTCGGATAGAGAGACAACCAGTTGTTTACATCACTGCCACTACCTTTTATGACCCCATTGTCCTGGGTGCCGCCGTAGTAGTTTTGTGGGTCGTGTGGGTTGTAGTCGGTCCGATAAAACTGCGTGGCAGGCAGGTTTTTGCTCTTTATCCAGACCATGTTGTTTGGCTCATTGCGGTAGATGCCGCCGTCATTGGCCCAGTAACGTCGCCCGGAAGGTGTGATTGCCAGGTCGTGGCTATCCGCGTGGCCGCTCGCTGCCACTATCCAACCCGTGCTACCGGCCGCTTTGCGCCAAAGCAAAATGCCGTGGAAGTACAGTTCTTCGTCATTGGTGGGCGCGGTTTGGATTTTGCCGAAATACCAACCAAAATCCCCGCAAGCATTTTCCAGTGCGTCGATGTTCAGGGGCAGCCAGGATTGGCCCCCGTCGGTCGTTTTGTACAGGCCGCCCGGCGTAGAGAGCGAATCAATGTACAGCGCATACAACTTGTTGGGATTTTGGGCGGAGATGGCCAATCCAGTGCGGCCCATCACGCCGGTGGGCAGGCCACCATTGAGGGGTATCCAAGTCACGCCGCCATCGGTGGTCTTGTACACGCGAGCGTGCGGGCCGTAAAGGACCGATTCGTGGTTGTTGCGGATACGGTCCCAGAATGAAGCGTAGAGGATTTGCGGATTGATGGGATTGATCACCAAGTCGCTGGCTCCCGCCTGGTCACTCACAAAAAGCACCCGTTGCCAATGCAGACCACCGTCCGTACTGCGGTATACGCCGCGCTCCTCGTCGCGGACGTAGGGGTTGCCCATGCTGGCAGCAAACAAAATCTGCGGATCAGTCGGGTGAAGCACGATTTTGGAAATGATGCCGGCCTCGCCCAGGCCCAAGTATTGCCAGGTTTCGCCCGCATCCTGGCTTCTGTACAAACCGTTGCCGCTGAACACCATCAAAGGCAAATTGGAGTCGCCAGTGCCAGCGTACGCGACGTTGGGCTGCGTTGGGCTAAACACCAAACTACCAATGGCCAGGTTCAGGTTGTCATCGAACACCGAGTGCCAATTGACGCCTGCATCGGTGCTTTTGAAAATGCCGCCCGTGGCAAAGCCAGCCAGTACGGTGTTTGGGTTGGCGGGGCTATAGTCCAGCGCGTTTACCCGTCCGGCGATGTTGGCAGGACCTTGCTGCGTCCAGTTGCTGGTAATGTCGTTGCAGTTGCCACCGCGCAGCTGCTGCATTTCTACCTGCCGCAGGCGGGTGAGGGTGTTACGCCAGCCTTTCCAGTCAAAGTCGCGGTCGGGATAGGAGCGTTGCTGCGAAAAAAGATCGTAGGGTGCGGACTTGGCGTCTAAGGCTTCGTACTCCTCTTCTTCGCGGAACTCACAGGAACACAGACAAATAAAGCATAAAAAGGGCAGAAATTGGTAGTGTTGGTACAAAGGCATGGGCAGAAAGATTAATAGGTAAAAAGGCAATAGGGACGAAATTTGGGGACGCACCCAGGCAAAGAACGGGTTTTTGGTCTCCTTGTATATACGCTCTGCCTTTATGTGCTGTACCCAAACCGTTTAAGCTTTCTAAGCTACTCTACACCCATCCAAAACAACCATCCTTGCCATCCAACTGTTTAGTGAAAAAATCGCGCTATAATATGAACGGAACCCAGCCGTCCCCATCAGGACAACAGCAGGAGAACGAATTTTTGTTTCACCCCAACAACGTAATGCTCTTTTTCCTGCTGTTTGGTCTGGCAGCACTATTTCTCGCCCTCACCGCTGCCTACATCTACACGCGGGTAACCATGGATGTACCGCCGGTCAGGATACCGGGCTTGTTCATCTTCAATACCTTTTTATTGTTGGGCGGCAGTTACGCCATGCTGCGGGCAAAAAAAAGCTATTTGCAGGACGATACGGGGGGCTACCAACAATTTCTGCGGCTCACCATCTGGCTATCGGTGCTTTTCATGGCCATGCAGACGCTGGCGTGGATCATGTTATTTCGGAACAACGTGGCCCTGACTTCTTCGACCACCACGGCCTATCTCTACCTGATTTCCTTTGTCCACTTGGCCCACGTGGTGGGCGGGCTGCCGTTTTTGTACGCTTTTTATCGCACGGCCAAAAAGCGCATGGTGGACCCGGTGACGGTCCTCGTGTATTTTTCCGACCCGGAGAAACGGCTCAAACTGCGTCTCCTCACCGTGTACTGGCATTTTCTGGATGGCCTGTGGATCTACCTGGTGCTGTTCTTTGGGATCAATTACTTGATATAAAGTGTAGCACCCTCCTGTATGCTATAGGCTTCGGCGGGCAAAAGGGTTGGAGAGATTCAGAAAAGGCCTGTTGCCTAATCAATACCAATGGGGGTTTTATAACAATGGTATTCCATGCATCATTGATATTATCCGATATCAATGATGTCGATGCCCGCGAGCTGCGGTGTAATGCTGGTAGCCTGGCCAGCGAAGTGGGGCGGCTGGGCGGCAGCTGACAACCAGCTACAAGTCCAGCAGAAGAGGCAAAAGGAGATGGCCCGGGTGGGCAGTTGGAAGAGTGCTACGTGCATGGCAAGGGTATTAGAAGGATCAAAAAAGCGACCCAAAATACCATCATTTTCAGGAGGAATTTTCCCACAAACGGCAAAAATATTTTTTTGTGAAAAATAACAATAATTATTTAATAATTTTATTTTTTGTAATATATTGA
>JAYUXG010000061.1:0-2053 GCA_043753125.1 Saprospirales bacterium
TTGAAAAACTTTTGCTTCAAAAGTTTTTCAACCCCATCGCGCAAAACCCACTCCCGCTAAGCTAAGTTTCTGTTGCTGTCCAGCTTAAGTAAAACCCCAATCATCAACGAAAAGCCAATCAAGGAAGACCCGCCATAACTGATAAAAGGAAGGGGAATGCCAATAATAGGGAACAAACCCATTGTCATGCCAACATTTACCACGAAGTGGGTAAAAACGATGCCCGCCACGCAGTAGGCGTAGATGCGCGAGAAATTGGAGCGTTGGCGCTCGGCAAGGATAGTCAACCGCAGCATCAGCAGAGCAAATAGCGCGATGATGGCGAACGTGCCCACGAAGCCCTGCTCCTCGCCCACGGTGCAGAAAATGAAGTCGGTGCTTTGTTCCGGTACGTACTTCAACTTGGTCATGTTGCCGTCTAAAAAGCCTTTGCCCATGAACCCGCCGGAGCCGATGGCCATCTTAGAGTGCAGAAGGTTGTAGGCCGCACCACGGGCGTCGGCAGCGGCCTCCGAAGGGCGCAACCAGATTTTGATGCGTTGTTGCTGATGCGGGGCCAGCAGCGTATAGGAAGCAAAACTGGCGGCAAACACCAAGGCTACCGAGACGCAGAGGAAAAGCAGCCAGGCGCGCAACTGGCCCTGGACCAGGTTGTTTTTCCGCAAATAATTGGGCAGGAAGGCCGCCAGCAACAGTACTGCGTGCGGAGCCAGTACCCACAGCTTGGGGTTGGGGATTTTTATTAAGTCCCAGTGCAGCTTTTCTGCCAACCAATTAAATATGTCCGGCCACCAGTAAGTGACCGCAATCAGGGCTGCCCAGACCGTCCACCAGATGCGGGCGCGTTCGCGAAAACGGCTGATGAGTAAGAAGTTCATGCCCATCACCAATGCTGCGGCTACATAAGGTGGGTCGTACATCAGGCCCAAAATCACCGAGGCGACGATGCCAAAGCCGATCCGGTACCAGACTGCCGACAGCCCTTCCCGGTACAACACCAGCATAAACGAGAAAAAGACCAAGGCCGAGCCAGCATCTTTTTGCAGGGCAATGAGGGCAACAGGAAGCAGAAAAATACTGAACGCAATGAATCGACTACGCCACTCACGCAGGTTGACGCCCGTTGAGCTTAGGTAACCGGCCATCGCCAGACAGGTACCGAACTTAGCGATTTCGGCCGGCTGCAACGAAAATCCGCCGAGCTGGTACCAAGCGTAGGCCCCATTTACCTCCCGGCCAAAAAGGAGGGTGCCCGGCAACAGCAATAGCGACCCCAAATAGATGGGCAGCGCAAATGTGCGCCATAGCCCCCACTCCGTCATCATAATGACGAAAATCATGGCAAAGCAAATCAGGATAAAAAACAGCTGCTTGCCGCTCGTATGGTCGAGGTCGAAGAAACCGTAGGGCGCTTTGGCGTCGTACGTGACGGCATAGATCATCAGCCAGCCCACGACCACGAGGATCGTGTAGAGGAACAGCAGCGGCTTATCAAATTCGCCAAATTGGGCGGTCGTTTGTTTGGAGATCATTCCAAGAAATCGCGGGGATGGATATTGCTGTCTTTGGCAGGGTAGGCTCCTGGGTATTCGACCAATGTAGAGCCAAAAGCAAGGGCTTCCAGTTTGCTGCGAAACGCTCCCACCCGGAGTTTGTAGTACGGTTTTTCCTGTATCCAGTCAGCCGATACCTCCGGATACAGTTGGCGGAAACGGTTGCGCCCTTCCTCCACTTGGATGCGGTCGGTACTGGCCATGATTTGGACACGCCAGCCGTCGATGCGTGGGCTGGAGCGGTTAGTGTTTACCCAGTTGCGCTGGAGTTGGGTGATTTTTGGATCCTCGTTCAGCTGAATTTCCTGCGCCGATGCGACCGCTTGGAAGCACCACAACGCAATGATCAGGCAAAAAACATATTTTGGGAAAAACGAGTGTTTATCTAAGATGCTCATCAGTTATAATTTTTTGATGATGGCCAACGATGCCGAAGTCCCCAGCCGATCCGCACCGGCATCGAGTAAAGCCTGAGCCTCTTCCGCCGTCTTAATGCCTCC
>JAYUXG010000062.1:0-5177 GCA_043753125.1 Saprospirales bacterium
TTGCGTTGCAAGCTGAGCGATGAACGTTCTATCAAGGTCGGCTACAACCGTATGAACCAGTTTTTGCAGATGGTCGCCAATAATTCGACTCCGCTGCCAAACGTGCGTTGGAAAATGACCAATCGCTACGTGCGGCCTACGCAAAGCGACTTGGTGTCGGCCGGGTATTTTCAAGAGAATCAAAATCGCAAGTGGGAATGGTCGGTGGAAGGCTATTACCGTTGGCAACGGGCTATTTTTGATTACTCGACCGGCGCGGAACTAAACATCAACCCTTTCGTAGAAACGCAACTCTTGAACGGTTCAGGAAAAGCCTATGGCGCAGAACTGTTCATCAATAAGAAAAAAGGCGTGATGACTGGCTGGGTGAGCTATGCGTATGCCCGCAGCCTGGAAAGAATAACCGGGGATTTTCCCGAATTGCAAAAACTAAACGACGGGGATTGGTTTCGCACCACCATCGATAAACCCCACACTTTCAATGCGGTGGTGAGCTTTCAGAGCGAACGGCACAATGCGGTGGCTTTCACTTTTGTGTACAGTACCGGTCGGCCCTACACGGCACCGGTCAGTTTCTACCAAAGCGGGCTGACCATTCTTCCCGTCTATACGGATCGCAATAATGCGCGGATTTCCGACTATCACCGGCTTGATTTTTCCTGGACAATCACCAATCCTTCGATGAAAGACCGGCGTTGGGAAGGCTCGTGGGTGGTCACGATTTATAATCTGTACGGTCGAAAAAATGCATTCTCCTACTTTTTCAATCCCAATCTTTCCGCTTTTAAACCTTTCAAGGTGAGCGTTTTTCCAACCCCTTTATTTTCATTGACCTACAATTTTAAGTTTGAATGATCGCTATGCAAAAAATAATGCTTTTTGTAGTTAGCATACTGCTTTTAGCCAACCTAATAACCTGCCAATACCCGGTGGATTCTTCGGCCTTGCCGGATGCCAAGAAATTCCTGGTCATTGAGGCTGAACTGACGGACAGTTTCGCCAGAGTAAATGTGGCTTATACACTGACTGAGGTAACTTCGCAAGGTGGATATTTACTGCCCATACCGCCCGATGCCACCGCTTATGTGCTCGATAGTCGTGGCAATAGAACAGATTTTACCCCGGACGGCACTAAAAATACTGCATTTCGGGGGGTAGTCGGCGAAACCTATAAACTGTATGTGCAAGCGGATGGAGAAGTATATGAATCCGAGGCCGAGACCATACCAACTTGCCCAGCACTGGACTCCCTCGTGCCGGTATACAGTCGCGAAACGTTCCGGTCGCCGCAAAGTTTGTACTATGATGGCTTCGATGTATACGCCCAAACCCAGGACTTAGCCACCCAGGAAAACTATTATCAATGGGATTGGCTCCATTACGAACGCTTGTTCAGTTGCGATATCATCGATGGTTTTCGGGTTCCCTGTACCCCTTACGATTGTTGGGGCATCACTTACAATACCCAGATCATTGTGCAATCCGACAAACTGCGCGACGGACAGCCCATCGCGCATAAAGTGGCGCGGGTGCCATTTGCCACACCGCCCCAAAAATTCTACTACTTGCGGGTCGAACAAAGGGCGATCACCGCTTCTGTCCATGCTTATTTGAAGTCTTTGGAGACGCAGACGCAGAACGTGGGTTCCATATTCGATATACCCGCACAAACGAAGTTCAACCCCAATGTACACAATGTGAACCACCCCACGGAACAAATCCTGGGGGTGTTTAGTGTGTACTCTTCCCGCCAGAGAGTGCTCAACATAAATCTGCAACAGGAAATCAACGGGGTCAAGGCAAAAGCAGTTACTGATCTCCGCCCCTTTACGCCGGTCCCTTTGTTGCAGGCTCCCTGCACAGAGGGCTTTTACCGGACGCAGACCAAGCCGATTGGGTGGCGGGATTAAGTAAATGGCCGAAATGATAAAACTGCTTATATTTTCACTTACCTCCACTTAAACCTCGTAGTTTTCAAAAACCTACGGGTTTAGCGGGAAGACGCATAAATCATTAATTTTCAAGCACATTTCTTGGAATCTCCCTAATCGGCCGTAGCCGTACATTTCTATAAAATACCTCCGCGCCCTCCGACTGCAACTGGATTTTCCCCTTCGTCAATGGCACCAGGTCACTGCCTTCCGGTCGCCGGGAGCGATACAACACCATCACCACCTGGCCATTTACGACGTGTACCGCCGTGTCGCCGTGGCAATACAGATCAACGGTGTTCCATTCGCCAGAAGGTTTTTCCCCGTCGGGCGATTTGATGCAGTGGCGGCCGTTGGGCGATTTTTCGGAAAAAGTCAGCAGGTCGCCTTTAGGATTATACACCCAATCTTTCTCGCCCTGTTTTTTGGCCGGGATGTCGAATACGGCCCCCGCTACGCCCCAGTAATCGCCGCAGTCGCCTTCCTGGATTTGCAACTCCTGCGACTGCATCCAAAAACCCCCGTCGGCACCATGTTCTCCGTTGGCGTGGTATAGCACACCGCTGTCCATTTTAGCGTTCTTCCGTGGATGCCATTTTTGTTTCCCCCATTTGAACTGTAATTGCAAATGGTAATTTTCAAAGGCTTGCACCGTGGAAATGCCGCCGAACTGCTCCCCGGAAATGCGCAACGCCGGTGTGCCGTCTTCGGTCACCACGCTGAAAACCCGCTTGGGGTCCTGGTTTAACCCGATGGGGGCAACGCCCGTCCGGTCTTCGCCGACGGGCGGGAATGGCGCGCCCAGATAAGTGTCCCAACCACTCAGGTCTTTACCAGTCAGCAGGTCTTGCCAAGCAGCCTTTGGCTCCACCACCGAATTACTCACGAAGGCCACCCGCTGGCCATCAGGCGACCAAGAGGGCGTGTTGATGCTGCCCTGACCGCCATAAAAATAGGTAATTACGGTTGCTTTTCCGCCGGACGCCGGCATTTTTCGCAAGTACACGTGTTGGTAAAATGGGTGGTCATCTGCCGCCACTTCGGGCGGATAGGACAAAAAAACAATCCATTTTCCGTCGGGCGACAAATGGGGGAACCAGTTGTTGTACGCATCGTCGGTGAGTTGCTCCTGCCCCTTGCTATCGGGTTTCATCCGCCAGAGTTGCATTTTGCCGCTGCGTGCCGAATTGAAATAAATGTACTTCCCATCCGGGCTGTACTCCGAGCCATCGTCGAGGCCAGGTGCGCTGGTCAGGCGCACCTCGGGGCCGCCAGTTGCCTTGATCTTGTAAATGTCGTGATCATTGTTGCGCTGGGCGGTGTAAGTCAGCCATTGGCCACCAGGTGACCAACCGTGCAGGTACGAAGGCCCAATCGGGGTGATTTGTTTGGGCTTACCGCCGCCCACCGGCACGGTATAAATTAACGAACCATACTTGGCATCGCCGCTCGAACTGCTCAAGCCCAGCAGCTGGCCGTCGAAGGACAGCACATGGTCATTGTTGTTCTCTTTGACAAAATCCGTGTTTAGTATCTCCGTTTTTTGGGAAGCCAAATCGAAACGGTACATCAGCCCTTCGCTGTTGTAAATCAAGGACTTATCGTCGGGAGTCCAGTTAGGGGCCTGCAGGGACTTGGAATCGGAGAGCAGCACCTTTCGCTGGCCATTGGTCACGTCCACCACTTCGATATGGCTGCCGATATAGTCGCGGTACGGTTGGAAATCCGCCTTTATGGGCATGACCATGCGCACGTTGTCGAACTCGGCGGTTTCCAGCACGTCCTTGTTGTGCGAACAAACAAACAGGCCGACGTACAGGTCGGCGGGCAGGTCGAAATCGGGAACTTCTACCGTCCAGAAAGGCTCGCCAAAACGGGCCACAGAGAGGAAAAAACTCCGGCCCCGGCGTTCCAGCTCGATCACATCGGGCATCTTGATCGGTGATTTTACTTCCTCCATGTTGGCACCTGCCTGTTTGCGATATTGGATAGCGGTCAATCCGTCGCCGTGGACGGTCGCCGAGACCATCGCGGCAGCGGTGTCCAGCCCGGTGCGCAACATCCAGCCGAATTTGCGGTGCGGGTCCACGCCCTGGCCAAGCAATTTGCCCCGGCATTGCAGGATGACATTGCCTTTTACCCGCTGATAGGCATAGTGGAACTCGTCTTTTTTAAACCAGATATTGGTGCCGGAGCCGCTGAGTCGATAGACTTGCTTATTGGCCTCGAATTCGGTTTTTCCGGGGTGCAGCACGGAACCTACGTCGGTGGTGTGTTCAAAAATGCCCGTCGTATGTTGGGCGAATAGCGACATAGAGACCAACCAAAAGGTGGTCAGAAGAAAAGGAGGGAGAAATTTCATGTTGTATTTTCGTTTTTCGGACATATTTACGGCGGATTTACGGCTTTTTTTAGGAATGTTACTTGGCACACCGTATTTTGTTTGATTTGCCGCCGCAACCATACACTATCTGCCCAATTCGATCACCTGCACGGACCCGGCGGGTACGGCGATCTGGCGAATATCCGCCACTGCGCTATCATCCAGCACATTTTTCCCACTGGTAAAGCCGCCCATATTTTCTGAAAAATGCTTGGTTGAAAGCACCTGTGCCTGGTTGCTTTGGCTTAAGACGATCATCACCGTCTTTTGGTCATCGTGCCGGAAATACACGTAGATGCCATCTTGAGGCAAGTATTGGGTAAGTTTCCCAGTTTGCAGCGCAGGGCAGTTTTTGCGGTAACGCGCCAGTTTTTTGGTGAAATTGAAGGCCTCGTTTTCCGGCGCAGTCCTGGTGGCGGCGGTAAATTTGTTTTCCTTGTCCCCCGCCCAGCCACCGGGAAAATCGCGGCGCACCTCGGCATCCGAAGGGTCCTTAAAGTTTTTCATCAACACCTCGGTGCCATAGTATAGTTGCGGTACGCCTCGGCAGGTCAGCAGGAATGCCACGCCCTGTTTGTATTTCTGCATATCCTCGCCGATGACCGAGAAAAAACGGTTATTGTCATGGTTATCCAAAAAGGTTAAGTTCAGGTTTGGATCTGCATAGACTATGTCCTGGGCCAACATGGCGCACACTTTGTTGAAGCCGCTTCCCCAGTCGAGTTTCTCGTTCAGGGCGGCATTAATGGCGTTATAAAACACAAAATCGTTGGGCGATGGGCAGGTGCTTTTGAAGGGTACGTTCAGGTTATTGCGCACAAAAAAGGCCTGGCTGACCGGCGTATTCACCGCGTTTTCCGCCG
>JAYUXG010000063.1:0-2047 GCA_043753125.1 Saprospirales bacterium
CACAAGGCCCGCTTCACCGTAGAACACCGCCCGTTTGTCCACTTTTCCTTCGAGCAGTTTTACGCCATCGATCGGTTTGGTTCTTTTACCGATCCGCAGCAGTTTGAGCGTTTTTGCCAGTACCTCGGCCTCCGCTGCGACCCTATTGCCGAACACCCGTTGTTCAATTTTGAGCGTTTGGACAGCCTGTACTGCACCGAAGAATACTCTTTTGATCCGGTGCTACTCGGCCATTTTTACCGCCAAAGAGTGGAGCAAATGGCTGGTATTACGGTGTTGACCAATACACGCTTGGTGCAAGCCACGCCGGACGGCGACCGATGGGTACTGCAAGCAGAAAAACAGCAGGGTGGGAACACGCAGGGACTGGTTTTTGAAACGCCCACCGTAATCAATGCGACCTACGCCGCGACCAACGCCATGAACCGGCTGTTCGGTGTGGACGAGCTGGCCCTTACCCACGAAATCTCAGAAATCGCGTTTGTGCATTCGCCGCAATTCGCTGGTAAGGGGCTGACGGTGATGGACGGGCCATTTGGGTCCATCATGCCGTATGGGCGGAGCGGCCTGTTGTCGCTATCGTCGGTGGCCTACACCCATCATAAAATCAGTTACGACAACCTGCCCACTTTTGATTGCCAGGTGGTGGAAGACCCGCGCTGCCGCCCCGCCGCGCCGGGCATTTGCACCGAATGCCCACGCCGCCCAGTCAGCAATGCCTACAAGATGCTGGCCCAAATGCGGCAGTATTACGACGAGTCCGTGCAGTTCGAGCATTTGTTTTCGTATTTTACCATCAAATCGAAACTGAAGGCCAGTTACATTGATGACGGACGGCCTACTGAGATTGCCCAATTGCGCGACCAGCCACGTTTTTACTGCCTGTTTGCCGGAAAAGTCAACTCCATTTACGAAGTGGAAAAAATTGTTTAGAACAATGCGCGATAAATATAGGTTGATGGTGTTAGTATAGCTTAGAAACATTCCATTTTCTAAACATCCCACATCAATGACTGCTTTCTACGCCACCCTCACCGAAGCCTTAGATGACCTGAAACGCCGGGGCTACACCTTGGATTTTGCCCTTCGGCCCAATTGCATCGAATGCGGGGCGGCCCAATTGCAGCTCCAGCCCGACGAGTTTGAGATCAAGGAAGTCTATCGCTTTGAGGGAGCTTCCTCGCCCGATGACAACGACGTAGTATATGCTATTGAGGGTAAGCATGGCCAGAAAGGGGTGATAACCGATGCGTATGGCGCGTATGCCACGCAGTATGACACGGAAATGCTGGCCAAGTTGCGGATCGCATGAACGCATTATTGGCGGGTGTAGCCCTGCTCAGCGTGTTTCACGCCCTGATCCCCAGCCATTGGCTGCCAGTACTGGCTGTCGCCAAACGGCACGACTGGCCGACCCGCCGCACCCTGTCAGTCACATTATTGGCGGGCGTAGCACACGTGTTGAGCACGGTGTTGCTGGGAGCCATCTTCGCGGCATTGGGGGGTGCTTTGGCAGACCAGGCGGAGGGCTTCACCCGGTGGTTTGCACCAGTGGTGCTGACGGCAATGGGCCTGTTCTATATTTACCAGCACTACTACCATCACCATTTTCACTTGCACCAACAGCGCACCCATTGGGGTCTGGTGGCTTCGCTGGCCCTGGCCATGTTTTTGTCGCCTTGTCTGGAGATCGAGGGGTTTTTTCTGGTGGCCGGACAGTTTGGTCGGGGATTTGTGGCCTTGCTGGCCGCAGTCTATGGCGTGGTGACGGTGGCCGGGATGGTACTTTGGGTGTGGCTGGCCCTGCATGGTTTGCACCGGCTCAACTGGCACCGCTGGGAGCATAATGCGGGAATCATTACTGGGGTGACATTGATTGCTTCGGGGTTGTTGATGTTGGTTTGGCACTGAGGGGCGACCGCTGGGCCGTATATTTCTCGAAATTAACCAGCATTTTCGCGTAAGTTTGTCCACTTAAAAAGACTCTGCATGTCAGCGGCACTCCTGGAAAAATTATTGCGTGCACCTGATCTGCCTTATCTGGCAG
>JAYUXG010000064.1:0-5172 GCA_043753125.1 Saprospirales bacterium
GGTGAGCATGGTGCGCGGATGACGGCGATGGACAAGGCCACGGAGAATGCCGAAGAACTGTTGAAAGCCTTAAAGATTGGCTACAACCGGGCGCGGCAGGAGGCGATCACCACGGAGTTGGGGGAAATTGTGGGCGGTGCGGCTGCTTTGGAGGGGGGAAGTTAAACTATCAAATTACGGTGATAAATGAAACGGCCCGCTGTGCAATTGTGCAGCGGGCCGTTTTTGTTTGACTATGTTTAATGTCGGTTAAATCAATACTAAAGCCTGATACTCATATTCCCTAATGCGTTTGGTCAACTCATCGGGGGGCAGGTTGGATTTGGGGAGACCATTGATGGAATACTTTTCACTGAGCAGACAGGCTATATCGTAGATGATGGGTATTCCTCTAAACTGCATAGTCTTTTTTAATTCCACCCTTGCTGATTCCTGCTGATTCAATTCGGCATAAGCATGGGTTTGTAAGACATGATCTATGGGATGCTGCTCCATATATTCGTGGAGATCGGCAATAGCTGCGTCAAAATCACGTAATTGCAGAGAAATGTAGTTTTTAGTGCGTTTAAATAGTAGTTTTAACTCATAAAAATTACAGTTCTCCATGCCTAAAACAGCCAGTCTCTTTGCTTCTACTAAGTGTTCCTCTTTAATTAATTTGGTGGTATAAAAGTAGAGCCAATAGAAATCATGCGATGTTTGTGGCGCAGTCGGAATAGGGGGTACATTAGTAACGGGTTCGCCTAATACTAGCAAAAGGCTATTCAAGGCATGAAGCGCAACTTGGTTATTTGGCCATAGATTTACAATACGCTGGTATTCTGCCTTGGCCTCGGTGATTTTTCCCTCGGCTTTCAATATTTCGGCATAGCCGTTTTGGGCGACTACATCACTAGGAAATTGCTTTTTGATGCGCTGATATTCGCTTTTTGCTTCGGATAGATTTCCCTCGGCTTTCAAGATTTCGGCATAGCCGTTTTGGGCGACTACATTACTGGGGAATTGCTTTTTGATGCGCTGGTATTCCTCTTTAGCCTCGCTGATTTTTCCTTCGGCTTTCAATATCTCGGCGTGACCAGTTTGGGCGACTACATTATTAAGGAATTGCTTTTTGATGCGTTGGTATTCGGTTTTTGCCTCGGCCAGATTTCCCTCGGCTTTTAAGATTTCGGCATAGCCGTTTTGGGCGACTGCATCATTGGGGAATTGCTTTTTGATGCGCTGATATTCGCTTTTTGCCTCGGTGAGATTTCCCTCGGCTTTCAAGATTTCGGCATACCCGTTTTGGGCGAATACATCATTGGGAAATTGCTTTTTGATGCGCTGATATTCGGTTTTTGCCTCGGCCAGATTTCCCTCGGCTTTTAGTATTTCGGCATAGCCGTTTTGGGCGACTACATTACTGGGGAATTGCTTTTTGATGCGCTGGTATTCACTTTTTGCTTCGGTCAGATTTCCCTCGGCTTTCAGTATTTCTGCGTAGCCGGTTTGGGCGACTACATCATTGGGAAATTGCTTTTTGATGCGCTGGTATTCGCTTTTTGCTTCGGATAGATTTCCCTCGGCTTTCAGAACTTCTGCGCCAAGGCTATAGACTACTGAATCATCACTGTTTAGTATCCTGGCATACCCTAAGAGGGTTTTAGTAAAACTAGTTATGCTATTTGATAGTAAAGAACTGGCAATATTGGTGAGGGATTTACAAATATGTTCCGGCGCACTGGTTTTTACTTGATTGCTGATTAAATCTTTGAGGCAGGCCCTGGCACCAGCCATATTATCTTCCTGCAAATTATTTAATATTCTCTTCGCTGAAAATTCCACATTTGACTGTACTGCCTCCCAACGTGCGTGATTACTTTTCTTATTTTTATTTGTTCCTTTCTTCTTTCCCGACCTTTCATCAAAGAAATTATCCAGATAGGTTTCAATTATGGTAGCAATCTCATCGCCATTGTCTTCTGTATCTATCAGAGAAGATATTTTTTCTTTAAATTCTATTTTAAAATGTTGCGTCAAATCAGTTTTCAGACGCATGAAAAACGACATAGCATTAGCGGACAGGCCTTCTTTCTGAAGTATTAAGGCAGCATCTAATGCGGCTTTATCCCAAATTCCTTTTTCCTGGCGAACAATGCTTTGCACAAAAGCCTTGGCAACTCCGTGAGTGGTCAGTAATCTAAAAGCAGTATCACCCTTCTCTGCGTTTTGAAAATAATCTTTGGATATTTTTATCCAGGCCGTATAAAAAGTCTGGATTTCCGGTGAACAGATGGTCAGTAGTTCATACATCCTGGCAATCTCATGCAATTGCAGAGAGTGGCAGACATTGAAAGCAAAAGAAGGGGAAAAAGAATTCGGCAGGATGGTTGTGAGCAAACGATTTTCCAAAAATTGAAAAATGCTGGAGTTCTGACTATACTCTCCCAAGAGTTCGGCAATTTCTGTTTTTATATCTTCTTGGGGGATAGATTCGTCCATGAGTTGCAGTGCCAGCGTCAGGGCTTCCTGTTTGGTGGTTTCCAAGGCCAAGAGTTGGCGGAGATCGTCAAGATTTTTACCTTGGGGAAGATCAACGATTTCTGGATTGGAAAGTACCAGGTAGTTTTTGTCGAAGGTATGCCAGTCTCTAATGGTGTTAGGATCGTTATTGTCCAACACGTACCACTTTTCATTCTGTTTGAAAGCGGCTTTGCCCAAAGTGCCAAATATATAGGCCTGACTGATCATGCTTCGATTACCTCTACTTGGAGATTTGATAATTTTGATTTCAATATTTTGAACTGTAGGCGGTCAAAAGACCTGGTCAATTTTTTCTGAAAGGTAATCTTTTCAAAATTTTTGGGGGTAACTGTGTTGAAAATGTGTAACTCAATAAACTCGTCGCAAGTTTTCTCGTCGCCGTTTTTCATAATTATGGCTACAAAATCAGCGGTTTGGTGGCCTTCCTGGATTTCAGCACCATGTTTGATGGCGGCGATTTTGTCGCGCTCATTCCAGGTGCCGCAATGACCTGCCGGGATAATTTCTTTTACCTTCCATCCCTTTTCCACCAAATCGTCGAACAACAGGAAAGTATCTCTTTCGAAAAAAGTGCTGCGCTTTTCGATGTTTCTTGTTTTCAATACTACAGAGACGTTTCCATATGAAGATACGCCGTTGTCGTCCAATGAAAGGGCGGCGTACACCAAATTCCGGCCATCAAAACCATAGAAGGCGCTCTCCACGATACACTGAAATCGGTCATGCTGAAAAGTTCTTTTGATAATTTTACCTTGTTCCACGCCTCTTTGGTAAGAGAGGTAATTTTCGTTTTCGTTCACCATCAAGTACAACAACTCACTGGACATATTGATGACTGCCTTGCCCTCTTGGTCAATAACTGCCTCAAAACGTTGCACTTCGGCGACTTGTACCCCGGCCATGACCACCTTGTATCGCTCCGCTAGCCCAGTCTGAAAGTAAGGGTCGGACAGCAAATTCACGTTGACAAAGCCCAAGGAATGACCACATTCGCGACAAATGTCCGCATTTCTTTCGTTTTCTGCCTGGCAGTCTGGGTCAGGGCAAATTAGTTTGGACAGTTTCATCATGGAGCATCCGGGACTGAACGAGAATCAAGGCAAATTTACCAAACAATTCTCCATCCCTCCAAAAAGTTTGCCTTCGGATCAATGGCAGCAGCAACTTTTACATTTTTTCAACAAAGATAAGCTGGAATGGTTAGGTTATCAAATGGCGGTTGCTCACTCAGCCGCCGCTCATCTATCAACAACGTTTCACGCATAAACGAATTAGCTATGAAGGTCAACCTCCACTTTTCAATGCTCCTCACCGCACTTTTTTGTGCTACCCTGCTCTCCGCCCAGCAACCCACGCTGGTGAAACGCTGGCAGACCGACACTATGCTCACCACCTGCGAGAGCGTGCTGTTCGATGCCAAATGGCAACTGCTCTACGTATCCAATATTGAAGGCAATCCCTCCGTCAAAGATGGCAAAGGCTCCATCGCTACCGTGGCCCTGGACGGCAAGATCATCAACAAGGCCTGGATCACTGGATTGAACGCCCCCAAGGGCATGGCCCTGTACAAGAATATGTTGTGGTTCAGCGACGTGGACGAACTCGTAGCCGTTGATAAACGCAACGGAAAGATCGTCCAGCGTGTGAAGGTGGAAGGGGCTAACTTCCTCAATGACGTGACCGTCACCACCGCCGGAGTCGTGTACGTGTCCGACTCAGGCACCAAAAAAGTGCATCGCTGGGCCAAAGGTCGGCTGACCACTTATCTTGATAGTTTGCAAGGCCCCAACGGGCTGCTGGCGGTTGGTAAAGACCTGTACGTGCTGGATGCTGGCAAACTGCTGAAAGTGGGTGCCAACAAGAAGCAAGTCATTATCGCTCAGGGCATGGAAGGCAGTACCGATGGTATTGAGCAGGTGCGGCCCAACGAATTCCTCGTGTCCTGCTGGTCGGGCGTGGTGTATTATGTCAAGAGTGATGGCACCACGCAGCAATTGCTGGACACCCGCACGGAGAAATCAAATACCGCCGACATTGGATATGACGCCAAAAAGCGGATCGTTTACGTGCCTACTTTTTTCAAAAACCAGGTCGTGGCTTACGAATTGAAGTAATGAAATTTTTCGGCTCATGTTCCCAACGCGCTGAAAACTTTCGGAAAGTTTATAACTTTCCGAAAGTTAGGTACAATGCCCAGTATATTGGGAACATGAGCCTAATTTTCTTACTTATACCCTTGCCCCGATGTTCGGGCACTACGTACATAAAACCCAGATAGGTATGCCAGGCATATTGGAAATAAGGCTTTGAACGTTCTATCCGCGCATAGCCCGAGCCAATCAGTTCCCGATCTATTTCGGCTACCAGCAGTTCAATATGCGGCACCGTGATCATCTCTTCCAGATCAGGCCCTTGCCATTGTCGGCGATCACGAGTTGCGGTGGATGATGAATGGTCGTAAATATTACAACGCCCGCACTATCAATTGCTTCCAAAGCATTTTTCACCACATTGATCAGTAATTGCTCGATTTGGCCCGCATCAGCAGAGACGAACAAGGGGGTCGGCGATAAGGCCCACTGAAACCGGACGTGGTGCGCCCGCGCCTTGTACTCCATCAATTGTGCGGTTTTTTGCAGCAGTTCGTGC
>JAYUXG010000065.1:0-5170 GCA_043753125.1 Saprospirales bacterium
CCATTATGGGCGAAATAAAGGCAGATTAAGCTTTAAAATAGAAAATATTAAAGCGCATTGAGGGAGAAAACCCTACAAATTGTATTATTTTTGCCAAGTCATTCATAACAAATTTTTGCATGCCTATAACTGTTCGTCCTGTTTTCTCCGGCCACGAAACCTTCCAATGTCGCCATTTATGGCTCAAAAAGGGTTATGATTACATCAAGGCCGGAAAGTCGTTTGGGGCAGAGGATGCGGTCGTCGAATTGGGGGTAGGTAAGAACATGGTCACCTCCATTCGGTATTGGATGAAGGCGTTCGCCTTGTCCGAAGGCGGAGAAAAAATGACGGAATTTGCTGATGCGATTTTTTCTGATCAGAATGGATTTGATCCTTACTTAGAAGATGACGCCAGTCTATGGCTACTGCATTACCACTTGGTGCATACAGGATATGCAACTTCTTATAGCATGATTTTCAATGAGTTGCGCAGAGAACGAGTAGAGTTCTCAAAAGAATCATTTGTACGCTTCATGCGGGCAAAATTGGAAAATGGTCTGCCTTTCATATTCAACTCCAATACCCTTGAAGCCGATTTCGATGTTTTCCTGAAACTTTACATAGGGACGGAAGGCTCAAAGGACAAAGAGGAAATCGTATCTGGCATTTTCCCGGAATTAAACCTTGTGCGAGCCATTAAAAGAGAAAAGCAAGCATCTTTGTACAATATTGAGTCGAATGAAAAAGTGAATATTCCAGAAGAGATATTGTTATACGCTATTGTAACCGATCCAGAAATTGGATTGTCGGTAAGTTTGGATAGCCTTGAAAAAGGGCACAATAGTGTAGGGTCCATTTTTTCAATAAATAGAACGGGATTGGTAGATAAAATAGAACGACTCTGTGAAAAGTATCCGACTATCGTCTATAAGGATGATGCTGGTGTACGGGAACTGCAATTTAAGAAAAAACCGACTTGGAAAGAAGTCCTAAAAAACTATTATGGCCAGTAAATATACTCCTTCCATAAATATTGTCCGCGACCTGAACGAGAACATGGCCTACTTTCCTACGGTGAACGCAGGACGGATAGCGGAGCAGATTGAGGCAAGTTTTGTCGCCGGGCTACGCGTATTCAATATTATTGGATCATATGGAACAGGTAAATCGGCTTTTCTTTGGGCATTTGCCCAAACCTTGCGCGGGAAAAAGCATTTCTTTGATGTAAAGACATTAATAAAAAGAAATGTAGAAATTATTCCATTAGTGGGTGATTTCAAATCGATATTTGACTTTCTATCTGAGAAATACTTAGATGGAGAAGTTGATTTTACATCTGAGGATATTTTTGCAGAAATATATCATCGCTACCACCTATTAGGTAAAAAAGATGCCCTTTTAGTGCTACTTATTGACGAGTTTGGCAAGTTTCTAGAGTATGCAGCGAAGCATAATCCAGAAAAGGAATTATACTTTTTGCAGCAGTTCGCTGAATTTGTAAACGATCCGTCTTACAATATCATACTCATTACCACTCTGCACCAAAACTTTGATGCTTATTCCCATTCGCTTACGTCTAGTCAACGGCGAGAATGGACTAAAGTGAAAGGGCGGTTTCAGGAAATTACCTTTAATGAACCAGTTGAGCAACTTCTGGTACTTGCGGGACAACGGCTTAAACAGGAAGCACTTCCAGCCAACCAAAAAAAAATCCAAAGTTCTACCAGCCTGTTTATAAGAAGTAAGGCATTTGCATTAAATCCTAACTTTGCTTCTTCGCTTGCATCTGAACTCTACCCATTAGATTTATTCTCCGCATCCATAGCGGCTTTGGCGATGCAGGCGTACGGCCAAAATGAGCGTTCCTTATTTTCATTTTTGGAAAGTAGTGATTATACCAGCCTTTTAGCCTACGATACTCGCGACAACCCTTTCTATAATGTTGCTAATCTATACGACTATCTAAATTTTAATTATTACTCTTTCCTGACTTCAAAATTCAATCCTCATTTTTCAGCATGGTATGGCATCAAAAATGCCTTAGAGAAAGTAGAGAATGACATCAATGAGGCCTTAATTGGGAAGACGCAAAAACTTATTAAAGCTATTGGTTTACTTGGCTTATTTTCTCTTAAGGGTTCTGTATTGGATCGGACGATCATTGTTGAATACGCCCAGTATTGCTTGGGCGTTAATGAAGCGGAAGAAATATTGCAGATGCTTTTGCAAAAAAATATAATCCTTTATCAGAACCACGCCAAGCGTTTTGTAATAACCGAAGGAACTGACGTTGATATTCAACAAGAATTGTTATTGGCAGGTGACCAAATCGGTGAGATAGAAGACATTGTAACCCCGCTGAATAAATATTTTAGTTTTCCCGCAGTCTTTGCTAAACAATATTATTACAAAACAGGAACCCCTAGAATTTTTGAGTTTGTAATTTCTCAACAACAACAAACTAATATTAGTCTAACTGGTGACACGGATGGCTATGTAAATCTAATTTTCAATGATAAAATATCTGTTGAGACGATTATAAAAACATCATTAGAAAATAAAGGGAGAGCTATTGTATACGGTTATTATAAAAATACAGCAGCGATACGCGATTTGCTCAGGGAAATCGAAAAAACAAAAAAAACAATTCAGAATGTTGGCGAAGACCGCGTGGCGCAGCGCGAATTGGCAAATATCCAACAACATCAAGAGGCACTTCTTTATCACTACATCTTGCATAATTTGTTTGAAGGTAGTCAAGAGGTTATATGGATTTTTGGTGGCCAAGAAGTCAGCGTCCATTCAAAAAAGCAGTTCAATACGCTCCTATCGACTATTTGCGAAAATGTATATCCTTACACTCCTGTTTTCCGCAGCGAATTGGTCAACCGTAGTAAATTGTCTTCTCAAATTCATACGGCCAAACGCACGTTTTTCAAACATTTGGTGCGTCATTGGGGAGAGGAAGATTTGGGATTTGAAAAAGATAAGTTTCCACCGGAGAAAACTATTTATCTCACGCTCCTCCGTGAGAACGGCTTGGATTCGTCAGCCCCGCCCACACTTCTGCCGATTAAGGTAGCGGAGAAGTCCTCTTTTACCGCGCTTTGGAGGACGGGTGAGCTATTTTTAGAGCAATCTAAAAAGCACCGCTTGCCGCTAACCGAGTTTACGGAATTACTTGCCAAGCCACCTTTCAAGCTAAAACAGGGGTTGACCGACTTTTGGGTCCCAACGTTTTTATATCTGAAACGCGATGAATTTGCCCTTTTTGGTAATGATATTTACCTGCCTGAAATAAATGAAGCGACCCTTGAACTGCTGGCGAAAAGTCCTAAGGACTATACCTTGAAAGCCTTTGATGTGGAAGGGGTACGCTTGGATATTTTCAATCAATATCGTCAGTTTCTTAACCAAAGTATCAAATCATATACTGATAATCAGACGTTTATTGAAACTATACGCCCATTTATCACTTTCTATAAAGGACTACCCGAGTACGCTAAGCATACCAATCGCCTGCATAAGGAAAGTATCGCGGTGCGCCGGGCTATCTTGACCGCCAAGGACCCCGAAAAAACTTTCTTCGACGATTTTCCAACTGCTTTGGGAATCACTTTGCCGCAGTTGAAAAAATCACCAGAGTTGCTTGCAGAGTACGTGACGAAACTACAAAACGCCATAAGGGAATTGCGCACCTGTTTCGATGAGCTGGTGGACCGCTTCGAATTGTTCATTGCAGAGGAGGTCTTGTACGAAACACTTGATTTTGAAGGGTATAAAAAGAAGCTCCGTACCCGCTTCAAACCCATTAAGCAGCATCGGTTGTTACCTTATCAAAAGACCCTGCTCATGCGTGTTTCATCCGATTTGGATGACCGAAAAGCTTGGCTCAGCTCGGTCGCTCAGGCAGTGGTAGGTAAGACCTTGGACAACCTGAGGGATGAAGAGGAGGACATATTATACGATAAGTTCAAAACCTTTGTTTTAGAGTTGGATTCGTTGGCCCACCTTTCCAAAAGCGTGGTGGATGAAACGAGCGAGGACGTTTTGAATCTTGAAATCACCTCCTTTGAGGAAATCCCACGAAGAAATGTAGTCCGAATACCCAAAAAGAAAAAGCAGGAAATCGAAGATATTGAAAGATTGCTTCGTACACAGCTGGGTAAGGATAAAACGCTTAATATTGCAGCGTTGGCGAACTTGTTGAAGGACTTACTCAAAAAATAGCCATCCTTTGGAAATATGCGTCATGTTTTAGGAATTTCGGGAGGCAAAGACAGTGCTGCCTTGGCTATCTATATGCAAACCAAGTACCCTAACTTGGCCATTGACTACTATACCTGCGATACCGGAAAAGAGCTGGATGAAACTTATCAATTGATTGAAAACCTGGAAACGATTCTGGGCAAGAAAATCCAAAAGCTCCGTGCGATGGAGCGGAGCCCGGAAGATGCTTTTGATCACTTCCTGAAAATGTATGGCGGTTTTCTTCCATCGTCTATGTCGCGTTGGTGTACCAAAAAGCTAAAACTTGAACCCTTCGAGAAATATGTAGGAAGCGACCCAGTAATTTCCTACGTCGGCATCCGAGGTGATGAAGACCGTGAAGGGTACATTTCGAGAAAGCCAAATATTCAATCTATTTTCCCATTTCGGAAAAATATTTGGAGCGAAGATGTGATCGCCAAAGCACTCGCCAACCCTAATCGGGCAGCGATGTTCGATTACTATTCCTCACTGCCGCTCGAAAATCGAAGTCAACGATTTGAAGACCTGCTCAACCAACCTATTGACCCGTCATTTACCCTACCGCAGAAGCTCAACTTACTGCTCGATTTAAGTGTTAAGGATTTCAATGCAGTTGTATTCACTTGGCTAAAAACGACGGATTATCCATTGGCATATGAGACTTACTTTCCCTTAGTGGATAACGATGAAGTATTGGTCAGAGACGACATCTTCCGGCTCCTGAATGAAAGTGGCGTAGGTGTTCCAGCCTATTATAATAAAGTAGAGTATGAAGTTAATGGCAACAAGGGGCAATACGCCCGTAGTCGGTCAGGGTGCTACTTTTGCTTTTTTCAGCAAAAAATTGAATGGATTTGGCTCTATGAACAGCATCCTTTACGTTTCTTTCAGGCATTAGAGTATGAAAAGGACGGCTATACTTGGAATCAGGACGAAC
>JAYUXG010000066.1:0-5168 GCA_043753125.1 Saprospirales bacterium
AGCGAGCTGATGTCGGCGATGTAGCGTGGCGAGATCTGATAACCGGACGTAAAGGGGTTGCTGCTATCGAACTGGCCACCAATGCCGATCAGGTTGAACGGCGTGGGCGGCACCGATTGCGCGTACAGGTTCGTGTTGTTGTCAATGCGGATAAACACCGTATCAGTAGGATTGGCACTGGAGATGGCGCGCACCGTGAAGCCGGAGGCTTGGCCTGTGCTGTCCCATTCGGCCGGGTCGACCAGCGTCAGACTGTTGATGCGAATCAGGCTCGATTCGGTGCTTTCGTTGGCGTTGTTGACGGCGGTGGGCGTCACCAGTGAGTTGTTTTCGGAGACCAGCATAATAGACTCCGGCAGCAACTGCGTCAGGCCATTGAACTGGCCAATAAAGCCCCGCACCGAAATCCGGTCGCCTTCCTGCACGGTATAACCGAAGGAGGCAGTCTGGCTGAACACGGCGATGCCACTGTTGCTACCGTCGATCAGGGTGAACTGCAGGCCATTGGTGCCACGCAGGTTCACGCCATAGACCGTGCCTTGCAGTGTCACGTCCGCGCCAACTGAGTCATTCACACCCGTAGTAGCGTTCACGTTGGTCACTTCACCGATGCTGCGCGCCGGGAAGGTGGGTGCCGCGCCGCAAACTGCTGCGGCACCGGGGTTGGCTTTCACTTCCCGGTTGTTGATGATGATGCCGGTCGGGTTGTTGGCGGCTTGCCAGCTTGCGGGCAGGCTGTTGTCCGAGTTTGGGTCGCACAGCACCAGCGACGGGCCATTGCCATTAGGCTCCATCGGCCAGGGTGAGGCGTTCTTATAGTCCACATAGTCGATCACGTTGCCGCTCGCGTCGCGCAGTTCGAGGTCTTCGCCGCTGTTGGTGAGCGCGCCGCCGGTGGCCCACTCATAGGGTGCGAAGCCGAACTTCGACTGGAAGTGAGCGATGTTTTTGGCGACGATTACGTAGCCGTTGGCGGGGATACTCGAGCCGCTCGGAAAGGTAAACTCAAAGCCTTGCGCAAAGGTCCAGCCGGACACATTTACGGTGGCATTGGTATTGTTGTACAGTTCCACGTATTCCAGCGTATCGGTATTAGCCTCGGGCGGGTTGTACATGATTTCGGTGATGACGATCTGGGCTTGGGCAGCCGTCAGTAAACCGAGGCAGGCGAACAAAATAAGCAGCGTTTTTTTCATGGTAGTGTTTTATCCGTTGGAAAAAAAATCGACGCAAAAATAGACAAAAGATGGTAGTCCGGTCATGGTTCGTATTTCAGATGACAATACCTGCTAACTCCTCTGATGACACCTTTAATTCTTTAAATAAGACATATTTAAAAATAATGTTCTAATAAACTATGTATAATACTTGTTTTTTGAAATTATGTATGGCGACTGCCCGTCAAAAAATTTCAAAACTTAAAGCCAAGTTAACACAGCAGATTTAGCTTTGCCATTGAAATTTCTTCTATTTTCACTCAATTATTCTGTATGAATCACCTTACTTTTCACTACCTGGCCGTGGGGCGAGCTGGACGGACGCTGTTGTTGTTTGTCCTGTTGCTTACCGCTGGGGCGACTTTTGCCCAAGTGACCACTTCCACTATTTCGGGCATGGTGACCAACAAAGCGGGCGAAGGCCTGGCGGGTGCCACAGTAGTCGCGGTACACGTACCCTCCGGTACGCGCTACGGCACCTCGACCAATGCTTCTGGCCGCTACCTGCTGCCTGCAGTGCGCGTCGGCGGCCCTTTCACCATATCGGTCAACTATACTGGCTACGAGCCGCTCAACCAGGAAGGCATCTACACCAGCTTGGGCATGGCTTCCAATGTGGACCTCAGCGTCACGGAAGCGGGCAACGCCCTCGAGGAAGTGACCGTGACCGCCAACCGCTCCGACCTGTTCAGTGATGAGCGCACCGGGGCCGCTACCTCTTACGGGCGGCAGGCCATCATCGCAATACCGACCATCGGGCGGACCATCAACGACGTGACCAAGTACAATCCTTATGGCAATGGCCAGTCTTTTGCCGGTCAGGACAGCCGCTTGAACAACATCACCATCGACGGCTCGGTGTTCAACAACGGCTTTGGACTGGGCAGCTCCGCCGCTGCGGGCGGGCGCACCAACACCACCGCTATTTCCCTGGATGCCCTGGAAGAAATCCAGGTGAATGTGGCACCCTTTGACGTGCGTCAGTCCGGCTTTGCCGGGGCGGGCATCAACGCGGTGACGCGCTCCGGCACCAACGAGGTGTCCGGTTCGGCCTACCACTTGTTCCGCAGTGGCGACTTGGCCGGCGAAAAGGCGAATGGCATCGCCCTGCCCACAGTCAACATCGACGAGAAGACTTACGGTGCGCGCATCGGTGGCCCGATCATCAAGGATAAGCTGTTCTTTTTTATCAATGGCGAGCATTTCACCAGCACTACCCCGGCTCTGTCTTGGGTCGCCAACCGCCCCGGTGCGACCGGCAACGTGAGCCGCGTAACCGCCGCCGATCTGGAAGACCTCAGTTCGTTTTTGAAGACCAACTTCAACCGCGATGTCGGAGCCATCGACAATTTCAACAACGAGGTGACCAGCACCAAGGGCATCCTGCGCCTGGACTACAATATTAACCAAAACCACCAGGCTTCGCTGCGCTACTCACACCACGAGTCGCAGTCCGACGTGCTCATTAGCAACAGCAATAGCAGCAACACCGCTGGCAACGGCAACCGCGCCAATTCCTTTCTGGCACTTTCTCCTCAAAACACCGGCTACATCATCGAAGACAACACCCGCTCGGTGGCCTTCGAGCTGAACTCGGTGCTGGGCAGCAAAATATCCAACAACTTCGTCGCCACGTACAACAAGCAGTTGGAAAACCGCCAGTACAAGGCCGACCCATTTCCCACGGTGGATATTTTGAAGGACGGCACCACCTATACCTCCATCGGTTTTGACCCTTTCACACCGGGCAACAAGCTGAACTACGGGACGCTGAACATCACCAACAATTTCAACTATTTCGCGGATCGCCACTTGTACACTTTTGGCCTGAGCTACGAACGTTTTGAATCCAACAACGTGTTCTTCCCGTCGTCCAACGGCGTTTATACCTACAACTCCATTGACGATTTTAAGGCGGCGGCCCTACAGTCCATCAACGATCCGGGCAACCCGGTTTCGGCAGTGGACTCCGTACGCTACCAGTTGCGCTATTCCTTGTTGCCGGGCGGCATCGACCCGTTACAAGTATTGAAGGTCTCGACTTACAGTGCCTATGTGCAGGATGAGTTCCAAATAACCGCGCGTTTCAAATTGACCGCCGGTCTGCGCGGCGACGTATTTGTCTATAACAATTCCACGGCGCGGGACTTTTACAACCCCGTGGTGGCCGGCCTGACTTTTAAGGATGAGGACGGCGCGGACCTGAAAATCAGCACCAGCACCTTTCCGAAGCCGCGTTTGCTGCTGTCGCCCCGCATCGGCTTCAACTTAGACGTGACGGGCAAAAAGACCACCCAATTACGTGGCGGCACCGGGATATTCGTGTCGCGCATTCCGCAGGTGTTGGTCTCCAACCAATTGGGCAACAACGGCGTGAACACCGCGCTGATCAACATCAACAACACAACTGCTTACCCGTTCACCACCGACCCCAGCCGTTTCCGGCCTGCCGACAATCCCGATGTCACCCGGCTGCCGCCCTACGCTATCAACGCTTCGGTGGAAGACCTGAAGTACCCGGTGATCTGGAAGAGCGACTTTGCTGTGGACCAAAGGCTGCCGTTGGGCCTGGTGGGCACTCTGGAGTTCCTGTACAACCGCAACATACAGGCCCTGCGCTATATCGATGCGAACCTGAAAGGCCCGGATCGTGATTTTGTCGGTCCGGACAAGCGCGACCGTTTTCCGGCTTCGGGCGTGATGTCTTCCGGCAGCGGTGCGATGAACACGGTGAACATGGCCCGTTTTGTGAACCCGCAGATTTCGAACGCCTTTGTACTGACCAATACGGATAAGGGCGATTCGTACACCTTCACCGTCAAATTGGAAAAACCCGCCCGGCGTGGCTTGGGTGGTATGGTCGGCTACACCTACGGCGAGGCCAGAGACATCCAATCGGTGGCCAGCACGGTGTTGGCCAACATCCCCACCGTGGTTGGCCAGAACTATCTGACCACCAGCTGGGCCGACAACGACCGTCGCCACCGCATTGTAGGCTATCTCAACTACCGTATTGAGTACGGGACGAAGTTTGGCGGCGCGACCGAGATCACGCTGGGTTCCGTGTCCAACAGCGGCGGCAAAATCTCCTACCTCTACGGCAATGACCTCAACGGCGACGGCCAGAACAACGACCTGATCTTTGTGCCGGAGAAGGGAACTGATCTGACCTTTTCCAACCTGACCGTACAGATTCCGTCTTCAGGAGGTATGCCCCCTACCAGCAAGACGTTCACTCCGGAGGAACAGCAAGCCGCTTTGGACATCTACATCAACAACAACTCGCACTTGAGCGAACGTCGCGGCCAATACGCCGAGCGCAACGGCGGGGTGTTCCCCTGGCTTACGCGCTTCGACCTGTCGGCCATGCAGGAAATCTCCATCCGGGTAGGCAAGAATAGCAAGCGAAATGCGCTGCAAATCCGGGCCGACATTCTCAACTTCGGCAACTTGATCGACGACACCTGGGGCGTTGGCAACCAGGCTACTGCTTCGGGTGGGTTTTCGTCTAACCCGTTGAGCATAGCCAGCATCAATGCCGACGGCACGCCTTCGTACCGCCTGGCCACGCAGGTAATCAATGGTTCCCCGGAGCTGTTGCGCGATTCTTTCGTGAAGAGCATCAACCTGGACAATGTGTGGCAGGCGCAGATTGGTATCCGCTATATTTTTAACTAAATGTGGCCCATTGATTAAAAGTGTAGTCACTGCGATCACTGTGTAATTTCCTGCAATGCCGCACCGGTTTTCCGGTGTGGCATTGTTTTTTGCGGAAAACCGCTTTTATTTGTCCCATGAAGCGTTGGGTGTCACCCGTCATTTTGTTGCTGCTCGTGCTGGGCCTGCTGGCTTTCCGCTATTGCCAAAGCCGAAGCCATACGTCGCTGCCATCTACCACGCCTACCGCTACCCAGCATTTGCCGGGCAAAACCGGGAAAGTCTCGGCTGGCC
>JAYUXG010000067.1:0-2043 GCA_043753125.1 Saprospirales bacterium
TTTAAATGCTGATCGCTTTTTTGTCGTCTGGGCATAAAAAAGGTTTTTGAAAAGGTTATCCTAAGAGAATTTTCAGCAGTTCCTGCGCCGCCTTGGCCACCACCGTGCCTGGCCCGAAAATAGCCGCCGCGCCCGCCGTTTTTAGTAGGTCATAATCCTGTTGGGGAATCACACCACCAACCACTACCAGAATATCGCTGCGACCCAGTTTTTCCAACTCTGTGATGGTTTGCGGCACCAGCGTCTTGTGTCCCGCTGCCAGCGAGGAGATACCGAGGATGTGTACATCATTTTCGGTGGCCTGTCGGGCCGCCTCGGCGGGAGTTTGGAAGAGTGGCCCAATGTCTACGTCAAAGCCCAGATCGGCAAAAGCGGTGGCGATGATTTTGGCCCCGCGATCGTGTCCATCCTGGCCGAGTTTGGCCACCAGGATGCGCGGACGGCGACCCTCCAATTCGGCAAATTCGTCGGCCATTTGGCGGGCCATTTCAAAATCGGTATTGTTCGTCATGGTAGCAGCATAGATGCCCGTGATGGTACGAGTAGTAGCGATATAACGCCCAAAAGCGTTTTCTAGAGCTTGCGATATTTCTCCCAAGGTGGCACGGGCGCGGGCTGCGTTGATGGCCAGCATCAATAGATTTTCTCCATCATTTTCGGCAGCCGTTTTCTGGAGCGCGGCCAGGGCAGTGGTCACCTCCCCCTCGTTGCGGGATGATTTAACATTTTGAATACGAGCCACTTGCGATTCCCGGACGACCCCATTGTCAATGTCCAAAATATCAAAGGCGACCCCTGTGGAACCCTGAAAAATATTGACGCCCACGATTTTTTCCTCTGCACTGTCAATGCGGGCCTGCTTGCGGGCAGCAGCTTCCTCGATGCGCAGTTTGGGTACGCCTGCTTCGATGGCCTTGGCCATGCCACCCAATGCTTCCACTTCCTCAATGAGTACCCAGGCCCTTTCTACCAGTTCGGTGGTCCGGTTTTCCACAAAATAAGAGCCCGCCCAAGGGTCTATCGCCCGCGTGACGTCGGTTTCCTGCTGAATAAACAACTGCGTATCGCGGGCAATTTTTGCTGAAAAATCCGTGGGCAACGCCATTGCCTCGTCGAAAGAATTGGTGTGCAGGCTCTGGGTGCCGCCCAACACCGCTGCCAGCGCCTCGATGCAGGTACGGGCCATGTTGTTGAAGGGATCTTGTTCCGTGAGCGACCAGCCGGAAGTCTGACAATGGGTCCGCAGCATCAAGGACTTCGCACTCTTCGGGGCAAATTGCTGCACGAGTTTCGCCCACAATAGCCGTCCGGCGCGTAGTTTGGCGATCTCGGTAAAGTGGTTCATCCCAATGCCCCAAAAGAAAGAAAGGCGCGGGGCAAAATCGTCGATGTTCATTCCAGCGGCCAAGCCAGTGCGGATGTATTCGAGGCCATCGGCGAGGGTGTAGGCCAGCTCCATTTCCGCTGACGCGCCTGCCTCGTGCATGTGATAGCCGCTGATAGAGATCGGGTTGAACTTCGGCATCCGCTGGGCGCACCAAGCGAAGATATCGCTCACCAAACGCATACTCGGTCCCGGCGGATAGATGTAGGTGTTGCGTACCATGAATTCTTTCAGGATGTCGTTCTGGATGGTACCCGATAGTTTTTCCGGCGGTACGCCTTGTTCTTCCGCCGCCACGATGAAGAAGGCCAGGATCGGGATCACTGCGCCGTTCATGGTCATGGAGACCGACATCTGGTCGAGTGGAATCTGGTCGAACAGGATTTTCATATCCTCCACCGTATCAATGGCTACGCCCGCTTTGCCCACATCGCCCACCACGCGGGGGTGGTCAGAGTCGTAGCCCCGGTGCGTGGCCAGATCAAAGGCTACGCTCAAACCCTTCTGCCCACCAGCCAAGTTGCGGCGATAAAAAGCGTTGCTGGCCTCGGCAGTAGAGAAGCCCGCGTACTGCCGGATCGTCCAGGGCTGGGTGAGGTACATAGTGGAATAGGGGCCACCGAGGAAGGGAGGGAGGCCAGCGGGGGAATGCGGAATGT
>JAYUXG010000068.1:0-2042 GCA_043753125.1 Saprospirales bacterium
CAGCCAACAGCCAAGCCTTCGTTGCCCGACCTCTGCGCCGTGCTGGCCGGTCAGCACGGTTGGTTGGTGCAGGACAACCTGTTCATCACCCGCGCCAATGCCGTAGAACGGGTCGCCGCCCTGCGCAAAAAAGGCCTTACCGCCGAACTGGTGACCAACACTTGCATCGAGGCGGGCCGGAGTGGCTATCTGGTGTGGATCGGCAAGGTGCAAGCCTCACGCGAAGAAGCCCTTCGACAGGCGGCAAACTATGAAAAGGCATTGCAACGCTATGGATTACTACAAGCCAAACCGTCGGTCAAACGCTTGTTGTGATTTTGGACCGCTTGTTATTATTGCCGAAGGTGGTAGGCCTTACTACGCTGGGCCTGCTGGGCGGCGTAGCGTGGTCGTGGCCCCTATGGTATGCGGCAGCCCGGACGTCCTTTCCGCTGCTGCCAATAGCGGGTACTGCTCATACCGAAGCCGCTTGGATTTCTTTATGTAGTATCGGCTTATTGTTGCTGTCGCTCACCGCAACAATAATTTTTTCGACTAAAAAGGCGCCGATTATCGCGCTGTTAATTAGCTTAATCCTGCTCTGCTGTCTCGATTTGAATCGCTTGCAACCGTGGATTTGGTTGTACGGGCTAATATTGGCAACCGTTTTATTTGGCCAATCCATCACGGAGACACGCGATACTTTACGCTGGCTTCTCGCCGCCGTGTACGCCTGGAGCGGATTCCATAAACTGACGCCTTATTTTGCAGAGGACAACTTTGACTGGTTTTGTTCGGCCTTTGCATTTACACAACCGTTGGCGCACTCCCCTACCCTGGGCTACACCGTTGCCCTGCTGGAAATGTCGCTCGCTTTTGGGCTGTTGTGGCCGCGCACCCGGCCCGTTTTTCGTTGGTTGACAGCGGGCTTTCACAGTGCTATTATATTGATGATCAGCCCATTGGGTTTGGACTGGAACGCGGTGGTGATTCCTTGGAATATTACTTTAGCCGGGCTGGTGTGGTTAGTATATGCCCAACCGGATGCCGCATTTTTGCCAAAAAACACTGCCCAACGGCTCGTGCTGGTTTTGGCGGGCATGGCCCCACTGCTCCATCTTTTTGGTAGTTGGCCCGATGCGCTTTCCTGGAAATTGTACAGCAACACCCAAGCGGAGGCAACCTTTTATGCCCCGGCCCATTCTTTTATCCGAACGGTCGAGGCAAAGGCTTTTTGGAAAAAAAATGCTTTTGATAATGGCAGCAAGCTGCTGTTGGATGATTGGGCCAATGCGGAACTGCACACACCAATGTTTGCCAACAAACGTAGTTTTCGTCAAACAGCATTTTACCTTTGCGGCTGCACCACGCAGCCCGACAGTGCCGGCTTGTACATCCTGACCGTCCAGCCGTGGAACCGAAAGGCCGAACAATGGCAAAAAATCCCCTGCCGGGAACTGATGAACATACACAAATGATCAAAAACTCTCTGCTCTGGCAAATCACGCCTGTCAATGGCGGCCCATCTTCCTACCTCTTCGGCACCATGCACGTCCGCGATGCGCGGGCGTTTGGCTGGCTGGATATGGCCTTTGCCTATTTGGCTGATTGTGAGGTATTTGCCACCGAATTTGATTTCTCCGAAACGGATGCGCCAGCCATAGCCAATGTGTTGCGCCTCCCGGACGGCACCACGCTCCAGCAATTATTGAAACCCGGGGTCTGGAAAAGCCTGGATTATTACGCCCTGAAACGGCTCGGTGTACCAGCCGCCCGCTTCGACCACCAACACCCAATGCTGGTCAGTACGGCACTTACGGCGGTGTTCATGTCCGAAGAGGCAGCCTACTCGCTGGACGAGACGCTCTGGCACGCCGCCCAAGCCGCTGGCAAACGCTGCACCGGCGTGGAGACCTTCGACGAGCAACTACAGACGTTGCGCAAAATCCCGCTCGAACAACACGTAAAGGGCCTAACCTGGCTGCTCAAAAATTTTGGTCGGCAACGCCGCCGCTTGCACAAAATGATGGATATGTACGCCGATGGTGCATTGCAACAGCTAT
>JAYUXG010000069.1:0-2040 GCA_043753125.1 Saprospirales bacterium
CACTTTCAACGAAGACGAAAGGGCTATCACTGCCGAGTGTGGCGCGCCGAACGGTTTTGGCGGCTTCAACCGTATTTTCGTGGTACCCGATGAAGACGAAGTAGTACTGCTTACAGTCTGTTTCGACTCTTGCGGCGCTTGCCCCGCTCCCCTACCTTCGTTTTGCGACAGTGCTGCCATCATTTGCGATGGTTTTGACAGCTATACGTTGGGCGGCTTGAATGCTCAATCGGCGGACTGGGATGTATGGGACGGCACGGGCGGCGATGGCATCGTCACCGATGAAGAAGCAGAATCCGGCTCGCAATCGATGAAGATTGATTTTGCCTTGCCGGGTGCCCAACAAGATGTCTTGCTGTTGCTTGGCGACAGTATCAGTGGCAACTACTTGCTGGAATGGAAGATGTTTATTCCGGCCGGTAAACTGGCTTATTACAATATTCAGCACGACCTTACTCCGCACGTCTACGGCTCCGAAGTGTTCTTTGAAGCCAACGGGGAAGGCCGTATCTCGGTAGGCACAGTTGCCTCCCAGGCGACGTTCACCTTTGAGTACGACAAATGGATCAGTGTAAAGCAATATATCGACATCGACAATGACGTCACGTATCTGTTGGTGGACAGCAGCTTGGCGGGCCCTTGGAAGTTTAGCACGACCTCCGGGACCGGTGCTCCGCCTATTAGCCATCAGCTGGCTGGCGTAGACTTTTTCCCAGTAGATGCCGCCCACAAATATTATGTGGACAATGTGCAGTTTATCCAGTTGGGCGAAGGCGCGGAGTATGACTTCTGTTTCTCTGCCAAGAACATAGATTCACTGTTCAATGGAGCGGTTAACTCAGTGATCAGCTCGGAGCTCTATGACAACACCAACGCTACCACGGTTGGTGACCCGGAAACAGGATTTGAGTGTTTTCTGGAGCCAAGCGGACAGGTGTCTACGGCCATGCCAAGCCTCGAAAATTCCCTCTGGTTTACCTTCACCGGCGACGGTGGCCTATACTTTATCGAAACCGGGGACTGTGGCTCTACCAATTACATCAATGATGGCGACACGCAGATCGCGATTTACTCCGGTACTTCCTGTAGCAACCTGACTCCCGTACTGTGTAATGAGGACGGTCCAAACGCCACCTCTGCCCTGTATCCAGCCGGTGATACGCTGAAGACCGTGAACGGCACGAAGTATTATGTACTGGTGGACGGCTTCAACTTTCAAGGATCTATCTCGGACGGTGAGTTTTGTATCAAGGTCAAGGAGCTGCTTTCTGTCGGCACCAAAGACCCGGCGTTTGACCAAGCCATCCGCTTGGCTCCCAATCCAACCAATGGTGTGACCAACCTGATGGTGTCGCTGCCGGAAGCCACCGATCTGACGATCCGCGTGACCAATAGCCTGGGCCAGCAAGTGATGCAGCGCATCGAGAGCAACGTTCAGGAAAGCACGCTGCGCCTGGATATGAGCCGCTTTGCCAAAGGCCTGTACTTCGTGGAACTGAGTGATGGTACACACCGCTCGACACGCCGTCTGGTAGTGGAGTAAGTGAAGTAAGATAATTTAGTATCAATAAGCCCCTCGCAAAGACTTTTGCGAGGGGCTTTGTGTTTTTTAGCAAGGCTATTGGAAATACACCTTTCCAATAAATCGGTGTCCCTTTTCATTGATTATCAATACTTGATAAATGCCCGCTGGCAAGCCATTTCTTTCAAAATTCCATTGATTTTTTGATACAGTAGTCTGTACAACTTTTTGGCCAGCCATGTTTATTACTTTGATTTGGGCAGTTTGCACACCTTGGTCCGGCCATTCCAAGGTACAAATAGTATGGGCCGGATTGGGAAATATGCGCACTGGTTCAGCTGCATCTGGCTCGGCGGTCGGCACAATGACCTGAAAGGTGCGGCAGACCATGTTATTCATGGCGTTGTGGTCGAGGCTGTCATTGGGCAAAGTAGTCCAGAAGCAGAGCGAGGTCTGCGGGGCAAGAAGCTGCGTGCTAGCCCAGTAGATGGGGCCAAGATAGAGCGAGATAGATTGGC
>JAYUXG010000070.1:0-5149 GCA_043753125.1 Saprospirales bacterium
CATTAAAAATCCTCATCCACCCTAACGCAGCACGCTTTGAACAAAAATATCAGCATCGGACCCCGGCAATAGCCCAAAACCTCATTGATAAACCCATGACTATCAAAGAACTTCTATTAACAAGACCGCAAATGATTCCATAAATTAATCGCGCAGTGCCGAATTAAATAGGAAGAATTTTAACTTCTACAAATTAAAGGAATATAAAGATTTGCTTGAAAGTGGTAATAGCCTTGCGACTGATATAGTGATAACTGGTTTTCTAAACTATGTATCTGGCGCTGATGAAGGCTATATCTACCGGTCAATAGATATGGAGCAGGGTTTTTTCCAGGTGGAGTCTTTTGACACGCTCCACCGGCAAGCACGGACCAGGTTTAAAACGAAGTTTTGCTTAGAGAACAGGAACGGATATGGGGATGTAGGGCTGCCGACTGCCTTGCTTTTTCAAGGGGTGATTCACGAGCCTTAAGTCCGTTTTTTTGGGATGGAGCCAGCAGGGAATAACTGCTGGCTCTTTTTTTTCGCACTCGTTTTCAGGGCGTATCCGCCTCATGATTAGATTTACGGCACTTATTTTATGGAAGGTTATACAGTGTGAGTAGTTATTGGTCACTTTCGCTCAAAAATGCAACTTCCGTAGATTTCAGGTAATCTCGTTTTAAAAAACCGGGGCGTCTCACCACGTTCCGGTTTTCTTTTTCGGTACCCAAGCGCGTACTTTTGCCCCTTCGCAAAAAAAGCGCACCGCAGCATGGAGATATCCACCCGTTATAACCCCACCGATGTCGAGGCCCGGTGGTACGCCCATTGGGAGGGCCGCCAATATTTTCGGTCCGTACCTGACGACCGCGAGCCGTTCACCATCGTCATCCCGCCGCCCAACGTGACTGGCGTGCTGCACATGGGGCACATGCTGAACAATACCATTCAAGACATTTTGATCCGTAAGGCTCGCCTCGACGGCAAAAACGCCTGTTGGGTGCCTGGCACCGACCACGCCAGCATCGCCACCGAGGCGAAAGTCGTGCGCTGGCTCCGCGAAGAAAAGCAACTGCGCAAGGCCGACCTCACTCGCGAGGCGTTCATAGACTACGCCTACCAATGGAAAGACAAATATGGCGGCATCATCCTTCAGCAGCTGCGCAAGCTGGGGGCTTCCTGCGACTGGGAACGCACGGCCTTCACCATGGACCCTGGCTACTACGCTGATGTGCTGCGGGTTTTTGTGGAACTTTATCAGCGCAACAAGCTCTACCGCGGCCAGCGTATGGTCAACTGGGACCCGGAAGCTAAGACGGTGTTGAGCAACGAGGAAGTGCTTTATGCGGAAGAGGGGGCGCAACTTTTTTATATTCGGTATGAGGTAGCATCGTCCATGTCCCCCGTAGAGGAAGCCCCCCCTGGCCCCCCCGTAAAGGGGGGGGGCGGTACTCGCTCCGCCGAAAGGGAGGAGTACGATACTCCACTTACCCCGAATCCACTCCCCCCCTTCATGGGGGGGCAGGGGGGGGCTTCCACTACGGGAGGCGACACAAGTGTGCAATCTACTTCCATCACCATCGCTACCCAACGCCCCGAAACCATCTTTGCCGACGTAGCCATCTGCGTTCACCCCAAGGATGCCCGCTACACCCACTTGATCGGTAAGAAAGTACTTATCCCATTGATTAACAAGGCTATATCCGTCATCGCTGACGATTACGTAGACATGGATTTTGGCACAGGGGGCCTCAAAATCACGCCCGCCCACGACCCAAACGACTACGAAATTGGCCAGCGGTATGGCCTGGAAATCATCGACATCCTGACCGACGATGGTAAAATTAGTGACCATTGCGCTTACCAACCATTGGTAGGCTTGGACCGCTTCGAGGCGCGGAAACGGATGAAAGCGGCCTTGGAATCGGTGGACGCTTTGGTCAAACTGGAAGATTATCGTACCAATATTGGTCGTTCGGAACGCACCGGAGTAGTAGTAGAACCCAAACTGTCGCTCCAGTGGTTCGTAAAAATGATTGACCTGCGCGAACCCGCCGTACGGGCCGTGGATGACAAAGCAGTCCGCTTTTATCCAGACAACATCCGCAACCAATATCGTAGTTGGATGGATGGCCTACGCGATTGGTGCATCAGTCGGCAACTTTGGTGGGGCCATCGCATCCCCGCCTGGTATTTGAAAAGCGAAGCGTTGAACAAAGAGACGCATATTTTCGTCGCTACGACGGCAGAAGAGGCCTTGGAAAAGGCAAAGGAGGCGACCAGTGATCCACAATTAACACTGGATGACCTGCGCCAGGATGAAGACGTGCTGGACACGTGGGCCTCCTCGTGGTTGTGGCCGATCAGCGTCTTTGATGGTTTCCAGCAGCCGGAGGGGGAGATCAAATATTATTACCCCACCAATGTATTGGTCACGGCACCAGAAATTCTTTTCTTCTGGGTGGCGCGGATGATTATGGCCGGCTTCGAGTTTAAGGGTGAAAAACCTTTCAGCCACGTTTATTTTACGGGGATTGTACGCGACAAACTGCGGCGCAAAATGTCCAAGTCGCTGGGCAATTCGCCCGATCCACTGGACTACATCGCCGAGCATGGGGCGGATGCGGTGCGATACGGAATGCTATCCAGTGCCTCGGCGGGCAACGACATCATGTTCGACGACAAAATGGTGGAGAATGGTCGCAACTTCTGCAACAAGCTCTGGAACGCATTGCGCCTGGTGAATGGCTGGCCCATCGCTGAACGGTGGGAGAGTGAAGAGACGGGCCGTAAAAATGCCCTCGCCGTCCGTTGGCTGCGCGAGAAATTAAGGCGGGTATTGAACGAATTGGCAGACCATTTTGAATCGTTTCGCCTCAGCGAGGCCCTGCTCACTTTGTACACTTTTATCTGGGACGATTTTTGTTCCTGGTACTTAGAGATGATCAAGCCCGGTTACGAGCAGCCCATTGACCGGCCTACTTACGAGGCTACGCTGGATATTTTTTCCGACCTGATGATCGCGCTACACCCGTTCATGCCTTTTATTACCGAAGAAATCTGGCACCAGCTGCGCGAGCGTGCAGTGGGCGACGACTGTATTATCCAAGCCTATCCACCATCCGGTCCAGTCGATGACGCACTGATCCAGCAAGTGGAAACCGTCAAGGATGTGATCGGCAAGGTGCGCGATTTGCGCCAGCAAAACCAGATCAAGCCCCGCGAGGCCTTGGTGGTATTGGTGCAGGAAAGTGCCTCGGCGGAAGCCCTCTTCGCCCAAGCAGGCCTGCGGGAAATGGTGATGAAATTGGCTACTTTATCCGAATTGACCTTTGCCACCCGAGAAGTGGACAATGCCAAATCCTTCGTGTCCGGTACGGAGAAATACTACGTGGTGCTAAATCAAACCATCGATGTGGTCGCCGAACGGGAAAAGTTGACCAAGGAATTTGCGCACCAACAGGGTTTTGTAAAGTCCATCGAAGCGAAACTAAGCAACGAACGCTTTGTGCAGGGTGCGCCCGCATCGGTAATTGATAATGAGCGGAAAAAACTCGCTGATGGGCAGGCGCGGATGACCATGCTGCAAGAAATGTTGGACAAATTGTAACGCCAACTTTTAGTTGGCAGCTTATTATACCAAGATTACGTTTGCTGAAATTTTAAAATTTAGTAAATGTCGCACCCGCCTTTTTGTCTATTGCCATCCCAATGAAAAATCGGGATGTCGCTTCGCTCCATTTGTTTATTGATTTTAATCTTCCCTGCCGATGTATTTGCTAATCCTCTTGGCCAGTGCTTGTCTGGTGCTTTCCGCTGGCTCGCCGCCCGATACGGGGGTGTTTTTTCGTTTCAAAGGCCACGACTTTTCCCTGCACGCGCCCATGCAAAATGGGGGAGGGCACTACTTTCCGCGTGGCCGTTTGGACAATGCGCAGTTGGACACGCTCAGCAATTGGTTCGATCCGCAGCGGCACTATGTGGAAATCATCCGCCAGGATGATTCCGTGCATCCCGGCTTGGGGTTGGCACTCGGCTTCGAGTTCGACGAGACTAATGGCGACTACCCATACACCCCCGAACAGGCAGTGCTGGAATTGAAGGACTTTGGGTGGGGTGGAGTGGCGTTTAGTGCGCGCGACACCCTCAACTATACGGGTGTCTCCAATGCCGTAAGCAATGACTTGACCGTGGAAATCGACAGTTTCCAGCGAGATACAATCTATGGGCGGTTTTCTGGGCTGCTATTGAGCGGTGCAGGGCCAATGGCCTCGCTGGATAATGGGCGGTTTGTGGTTCGGTTGTATCGTCGTTTCAAATAGCGAAAATACCTAGTACACCAGGTGGTGTTGGTTGCACGTCGAGCTGCGCGTCAGACTTGCCATGTCTTAAAGACATGGCAAGTCTAATGGCCCCACCTATTTCTCCTCCTTTGGAATAATCTCCGTCGTTTCCCCAAAATACTGCACAAAACGCGCCATTTGCTCGGCCAACTCCTTGTTTTGGGTCGCCCGCAAGTAAGAATCCGTGAGCGAGCGCAGCGTCTGGTACACAAAGCGGTCCATTTCCAGCACCTGCATTTCCTTGGTCCACAGGTCGATGCGCAACGTTTCGCGGTGTTCCTTGTCGTACAGGGCCACCGCCATGGCCTTGCATTCTTCCAGTTGACCTTCGTTGCGGTCGCTGGCCCCCCATTCTATTTTCACCGGTACATTTTGGGCATTCAGTCCCACCCGGATGGTAATGTCACTGGATTTGACGATGTCGTTCGATTCCATTTTAAAAAAATTTGTGTCAAAAAGCGGGACAAAAATACGCAAAACGCCGACTTTTGAGACTATGCTAATGCTACACTTTGGAACCGATTTTGACAGCCCGGTCTATACTGAAAAAAAATCGTGGCGGGCGGGCGAAATATTTGTTGGCCCCGTCCGGCTGCTCCAATGGCTGGAGGGTCAACTGGGCTTGCAGGGTTATCCTCAAAACAGCGAATACCTGCGCATCGAGCTATACCGGCAAGCCTTGGGGCAACATTTGGATCTGGCTCCCAGACGGCCCTTTTTTGCCCGCTCGTTCGAAGCCGACCGCTTCGCCGCAGCCACCGCGCTGCTCGGATGGCGCGACGAGCTGCTGTTGGCGGGCTGGGATTTCACCACTCCCCCGACTG
>JAYUXG010000071.1:0-5148 GCA_043753125.1 Saprospirales bacterium
CCTCTTACGAGATGATCGGGCATAGCGAAGAACACATGGTCGTTTCTTTTGCTGGAGCCGACCAACTTTCCGTGGGCGATTGCCTGTACGGCATCCCGATGCATATTTGCCCGACGATGGCCCTGCACGATTGGGTGTGGGCGGTGGAAGAGGGGGAAGCGCAGGAAAAATGGTTGGTGAGTGCCCGAACTAGAGCAGTAACGGAGCCAACCTAGCCAAACCATAAGTTACTTGATTGCCAGTTGCCTTTTTGCTTATTGCTAATTTTGCCTATTCCTTTATGCCTTACTTCATCTTCGACGGCCACCTTGACCTGGCTATGAACGCCCTGGAATGGAACCGCGACCTTACCCAAACCGTCCAAGCCATCCGCCTGCGGGAAGCCGACCTAAGCGACAAACCCGACCGCGGCCACGGCACCGTCTCATTGCCCGCCATGCGCCAGGGCAATATAGGCCTCTGCATGGCCACCCAGATCGCCCGCTACGTTAGGACCAGCAACCCACTGCCCGGCTGGCATTCGCCACAACAAGCCTGGGCGATGACGCAGGCCCAACTGGCTTGGTACAAATCCATGGAAGACCTCGGGCAAATGCGGGCCATCACCGATCTGGCCTCTTTGGAAGCACATTTGGCCGACTGGCAAAACCCGGCCCCGGCTGCCCCCATCGGTTATATCCTTAGTCTGGAAGGAGCCGATTCCATTGTCAATTTGGAGTACCTCGAAAAAGCCTACGCCTCCGGGCTGCGCGCCATCGGTCCGGCCCACTACGGCCCCGGCACTTACGCCCAAGGCACAGAAGCCACCGGCGGCATCGGCGAAAAAGGGCGGGCCTTGCTGAAAAAAATGGAGGAACTGGGCATCATCTTAGATGCCACGCACCTCTGCGACGATAGTTTCTGGGAAGCTCTGGATGCTTATCACGGCCCTATCTGGGCCAGTCATAACAACTGCCGCAGCCTCGTGCCGCACCACCGCCAGTTCAGCGACGAGCAAATACGGGTGCTGATCGAACGTGGTGCCGTCATCGGCGCGGTGCTGGACGCCTGGATGCTGGTGCCGGGTTGGCAACGGGGCGTGACCACTCCCGAATTGGCTGGTTTGCGCTTAGAGGCCTTGGTAGATCATATTGACCACGTTTGCCAAATCGCCGGCAATGCCCGCCACGCCGCCATCGGCTCGGATCTGGACGGTGCCTTTGGAACGGAGCAATGCCCAGGGGACATAGATACGATTGCCGATTTGCAGCAACTGCCGGAGATATTGAAAAGGCGGGGGTATTCGGAGGCGGAAGTGGTGGGGGTAATGGGTGGGAATTGGGTTGGATTTTTGCGGCGGGTGTGGGGAGGAGGAGACACCTATTGAAAGTCTGCTTCCAACTCACCGAGTTTTTTTCAAGGAAATCCAACCCTCGCTCAGGCATCGTGCAGCATCGGCACGGCAGTGCGTCGCGCCAATGCCCCCAATACGCTTTTCGCAAACAACCCATGTAGCAGGGAATGGTCGTGAGTAATCACCACCAAACCATTGCAATCAAAGATGGTCTTCATAGCTTATAGCGAATGATTGAAAATTCGCTGCAAATTTGGAGGATTGTATGCCCGACCGGCGAGGACCATCGTCACTGCCCAACATGACATTGTCCCCTTGACCAGTATCACCTTATACTATGACCGCGGTCAGCCCAGCCCTTTGTTCCGCACCCGACTTTTGTGCTGCAAATGTTGTTACAATAAAGTTGAGAGGTTGAGAATGTTGAGGGTTGAGAAAATTTTGATTGCCAATTTATTATATACTCACTCTGTTCAAAACCACTCTGCGTTGAGCATAAACGCAGGCCAAGCCTCTGAAAGTTAACAAGTTATGGAATCAACGACACCATTAGTCATGAACAACCTAAAAATTTCGGGTGCCTTATTCTTCCTGGCGGGTTCCATCGCCTTAATGGGCATCATCACCGCCGAAGCCTTGTACCCATCTGGCTACACCACTTTTGGCAGCGAAATAAGCGACCTTGGTTCCACCAAACCACCGGAGAGTTTAATCTATCAGCCATCGGCCACTATTTTTAACATCACCATGCTATTGGCTGGTTTTATGACTTTGATAGCGACATTTTATCAGCATCAGCGCTTTAAAAAATTACTGGCCAGTATTCCGCTGGTGCTATTTGGGGTGGGCTTGGTGGGTATTGGCTTTTTTCCCGGCAACAAAGCCCCTTACCACGGCATATTCTCTTTGCTCACTTTTATATCGGGCGGTGTTGCCGCTATCCTGTCTTTTAAGATTATTTCAGCCCCTTTTAAATACGTGGGGATTGTATTTGGCTCCATCACGTTGCTGACGTGGTGTGCCGCCGTGTTTGCCAGCAATATTATTATTCCGGCTATTGGCATGGGTGGGACGGAGCGATGGGTGGTCTATCCCGTCATGCTTTGGTTGACCGGCCTGGGTGGTTACTTGATGAATGCAACCATAAACCATAAACTCTAACAAAATGGCCTTCAAGGATTATTACAAAATACTGGGGTTGGAAAAGAACGCCTCGCCAGAGGCTATCAAGAAAGCGTATCGGAAATTAGCCGTGCAGTATCACCCGGACAAGAATAAGGGCGACAAACAGGCCGAAGAAAAATTCAAGGCCGTCAACGAGGCCAACGACGTGCTGAGCAAGCCGGAGAAACGCCAACGCTACGATGAATTTGGCGAAAACTGGGAACACCTGCAGCACCAGGAACAGACCGGCGGGCCAGGGTCCCCGGGCGGCCGGGGCAGTCGGCCACCAAGGGGCGGCCGGGGCGCGTCTTCTTTTGATGCGACCGATTTTGAAAATGACGACCGGATGGAGGATTTGTTCCGCCAGTTTTTCGGGAGTCAATCCGGCCGACGACCAGGGGGCAACCCCAACTTTAATGCCCGCGACGGCAGCGATCTGGAAGCCGAGGTGCAGATCACGCTGGAAGAAGCCTTTGCCGGGACGGTACGTATCTTGGAACTGGGTGCTGAAAAGCACCGCCTGACCCTGAAAAAAGGGGTGCGCGAGGGTCAGTTGTTCCGGCTGCGGGGAAAGGGACAGCCCGGCCAAGGCGGTGGTCAGCCGGGCGACCTGTTGGTGCATATTCGCCTAGGGTCTCATCCGCGCTACACCCGCACCGGAAACGATCTGCGTTGTCTACAGCACGTGGACCTCCTCACGGCCGTACTCGGGGGTAAAATCCGGGTTCCCACGCTGCAAGGCGATAAGATGATGGCCATCCAACCGGGTACCCAGACCGGCGCGTCGCTGCGGATGCGCGGCCTCGGTATGCCCGACTACGAACATCCCACTACGCACGGCGACTTATATCTGGATATCCACATAGACATTCCCCGCCAACTTTCTCCGGAAGAACGCGCCCTTTTTCAACAATTGGCAGCCTTGCAACATCAAGAACACTATGCTGAAAGTATTTGATCCCCTCCTCGAAATGCTGGCCACGCCACCTCTCCCCCACCCTGACCGGCCGGTGCGGTTGCGCTATTACGCCAGCGAACTGCTGTTGCGCCTCGGGGCCGACGATGATCCGCACACGCGCCACGCAGCTGTGCGCCGCACTATGCAGATCTGTCATGCGGCCGACATCGCTATTGACCGTCATTTTCGGCAGGTGTATATTTATTCTGAATCCGTGCCGGAACCGGACTGGATGCTGTCGTCGCTGGCCGGTTTCCTGTTTTTGCTCAATGGCGATCCGAACGATGCTGGGGTGGCCAGGGCGCAATTGACCATTTTGTTGAAAATGAAAGGTGGCTAGACCCGGCTTAGACAACAACTTTTTCCCGCTATGAAAAAAGTCTTCGTCACCGGAGCCACTGGAAACGTAGGCTTGGAGGTCATCCGATCGCTCCATCGCCTCCATCCCCAACTGGACATCGTGGCTGGTGTGCAGGACCTGGAAGAAGACCCGCAGAAATTGGTTGGTTACAATATCGGTTTCAAAAAATTCGATTTCACGGACCTCGCCACCTACCGGCCTGCTTTGGACGGTTGCGACATACTCTTTTTGCTAAGGCCGCCGCAGATTTCGGAAGTAAAGAAATATTTCAGGCCGCTCATTGGCATTGCCAAGGATAGCAACGTCCAACATATCGTGTTTTTGTCTGTGCAAGGGGTCGAAAAAAGCCGCGTGATCCCGCATCATAAAATTGAGCAGTTGATCGTAGCCAGTAAAATACCCTACACCTTTTTGCGGCCGGCCTATTTCATGCAAAACTTTACCACCACCCTGCGCAGTGACTTGGTGAACCACCACCGGATTTTCCTGCCAGCGGGCCAGGCAAAATTTACGCTGATTGACGTGCGCGACGTTGGGGCGGTCGCCACGGAAATAATAGTCGATACAGCCCCGCATCTTGATAAATCTTACGAATTGACCAGCCATGAAAAACTCACCTTTCAAGAAATGGCGGTACAACTCAATGTCGGATTAGGCCTCCCTATTGACTATCAATCCCCTACCCTGCTGCATTTTTTTCTGACCAAAAGGAAAGAAAAAATCCCGGTCATGCTGATTCTGGTGATGATTATGTTGCACTACCTGCCGAGGTTTCAACAGCCGCCCGCCACTACCGAGTGGGTGGAAAAAATCACTGGTTGGCCACCGACGACGTTTGAGCAGTTTATAAACGACTACAAAGCTAGCTTGACCAAGGGTTGAAACAACGAAAGAAGTCCGTGCCAGAAGAGGAACCGCAAAATGCGGCCCCGTTTTTTACACAAATCTTAAAACTCACCATGACATACAGTATAAAAATCAATAATATCGAATCCGTCAATGAAGTAATGACCTATTGGTCGGACGACGATCTCCTGGAACTTTTGACGCGGTTCAACTATGCCGACGCGGCCCAACTCCAAGCAGCGGAACTTGGCACCTATCTGCTCTTGGCCATCACCGATTTTGAGCCACCGGAGGCGGCGGCCATTCTGTTGACCTACAAGCTCTCTGAACACTTGACGGAAGGCCAGATCAACCAGATTTCGCACGAAATGCTGGAAGACAAGGTGTGCGAGGAATATCCCGATATTTCCCTTCATGCGGCCTTGTTCCACATCAATCAGTTGCTGTTCAAAGCCTACAACGGCAAATTCCCCAACGCCAAAGCCA
>JAYUXG010000072.1:0-2030 GCA_043753125.1 Saprospirales bacterium
TACTTTGCGCAAGTCTGATTGTCGCAATATTGGTGCGATTGAAGCACTTCAAATTCTTCTTTTGTCAAGGGCATACCCAAAAATTTGATGCAAATATACGCCATGATTTAATCGCGCAGTACCGATTTTTTTGTCCTGTTGATAATTGCCTTGGGTATAAAAGACGTTGGGCCGACTGTATTCCATCCATTCCCCGTGTTTTTTGCCCTGTACATAAGTACCGCGCTGCTTCACATAGTAATTTAGAGAATCTTGTCCTTTTTTTACAGAATTTTGTTGTTCTTTATTGAGGCGAAAATAGGATGTGTAAGGCCCATGCTTAGTTAATTTATTTGATTTAAGCACAGCATAGTGTTCGGACACTTGCTGGGAACCATCGAATTTTTTTGTGATGGATTTTGTAACTTGTCCTGCAACAGATAAATGGATTAGTACCAATAGAAGTATGATAAATGAGCGCAACCTCATAAAGGGTAACTTTCGTGAAATCAAGATAGTTGAAAGATGCAAGAATCACGGTAATTGGTGGGTACTGTCTAAAAATTTAAAACCTTCTTTAAAATGGTACTATATGGCCTATCCCAATAACACATCTGTCCAACCACGCCCGTTCCTCGGCGACAACTTCCTGCTAAACAATGACTTCGCCGCCCAACTCTACCACGGCCACGCGGCCGGGCAGCCGATCATTGACTATCACTGCCACTTATCACCGGACGATATTGCCGCCAACCGACAGTTTCGCAGCATCACCGACCTCTGGCTCGAAGGCGACCATTACAAGTGGCGGGCGATGCGGGCGCAGGGGGTGCCGGAAGCATTCATCACCGGACAAGGGAGCGATTGGGAAAAATTCAAACATTGGGCGACCACAGTGCCGTGTACCGTTCGTAATCCCTTGTATCACTGGACCCACCTGGAGTTGCGGCGTTATTTTGGCATCCACGATCTATTGAACTCTGCCACCGCCGCTGATATTTTTGCGGAAACCAATGCCGCACTGGCCACGCCCGCTTTCTCTACACAGGGCATTTTGCAAAAAATGCGCGTCGAATGCGTCTGCACTACGGACGACCCTGCCGACGCTCTCGCGGCCCATCAGCTGCTCTACGCCGCTCCCCTTCTCCCTTCGGTTTTCCCCACTTTCCGCCCCGATCAAGCGATTATGATCGAAAAAGCGGGGTTCGCGGCCTATATTGACCGGCTGGGCACCGCCGCCCAAATCGACATTCGTTCGTTTCAAGACCTGCTGGACGCGCTTGGACAACGTATGGATTTTTTCCACGCTTTGGGTTGCCGCCTCTCCGACCACGGCCTGGAGCGACTGTCCGCCACCGCGTTCACGGAGGCAGAGGCTGACCAAATTTTTAAAAAGAAAAGGAGTGGGCAGCCGGTCACGCCCGAAGCAGCAGACCTTTATCGATCGGCCTTGTTGTACCATCTCGGCTTGGCCTACCATCAACGGGGGTGGACGCAACAGTTTCATCTCGGTGCCTTGCGCAACAACAATAGCCGGATGATGCGCCTGCTTGGTGCCGATACGGGCTTCGATAGCATCGGCGATTTCAGGCAAGCCGAGACCCTGTCACGCTTTCTGGATAGCCTTGATCGGGACGACCATTTGGCCAAAACCATTTTGTACAATCTTAATCCAAGCGACAACGAGGTGTTTGCCACCATGATCGGCAACTTCAACGATGGCTCCACGCCTGGAAAAATACAGTGGGGTAGTGCCTGGTGGTTCCTGGATCAAAAAGACGGCATGGAAAAACACCTCAACGCTTTGAGCCACCTCGGGCTGCTGAGCCGCTTTGTGGGTATGCTGACCGACAGCCGGAGTTTTTTGTCGTTCCCGCGCCATGAGTATTTCCGCCGCATCCTGTGCAACCTGATTGGCCGCGACATAATGGCCGGACTACTCCCGCCGGAGATGGAGCTGCTGGGTGGTTTGGTAGAAGATATTTGTTATCGGAATGCCCGTAACTATTTTGGATTTAGTGGACTTCTACGACTGCCTTAGACTGCAAAAA
>JAYUXG010000073.1:0-2026 GCA_043753125.1 Saprospirales bacterium
TCATCCAAGAAACGAAAAATCAATGGGGCCGGGAGCCGACGGAACAAACGGGTGAAAAAATCCTTGCCGGTCACTTGTCCATCCTGCAACACGCGCAACATCACGCTATCGAAAAATCGATAATGCCAGGCGGAACGCAACAGTGTGGCATCCGGTTTACCCGTCAGTACCCAAGCCGCCACAAAGGCGCGCAGACGGCGTTGGGTACGCAGGAAAGCATAACCGCTGGAAGCCTTCACAAAGCCACCCGCCGTACCGATGTTCGTCACCCTGCCTTCTGTGTTGAAAAAGGGCTGATCAGTCATTGGAATCACGCCAAATTCACGCTCCACAATCGAAAACTCCGCTATTTTTAGTATATTATGAATGTAAACATTCAGTTCCCGGTCGTATTCTTCTGGCGGGCATAGGTCAGGTGAAAAAACCGTAAACTCCACCAACGCACGCGTAGCGGACAAGGGCAGTACGTACACAAAGCGGGTGTGGCCCCGTTGTTCCAAACGATAGTCCATAAAAGTCATGGCCTGGATGTCGAAAGTTGCCGTGGGTGTCTCGATCATCCAACCCTGAAAATGCTGTAGCAAGTGGACATAAGCTAAGGCTGTGCCTGGATTTTTTTCTAAATCATTCTTCAAATTTTTCGGCGTAAACGGTGGATACGGGTACTGCACATTTGCCGCAGGCACCAAAGGACGCTGGGTAAAGGCACTATTGAAAACTTGCCCGCCCACAAAGTCCCCTTGGTCGGTGTGGACGCAGCCGGTTTGGGCATCTATGCCGATTATATTTGCCGTGATGCGCTGCACATTTGGGTGCGCTTGCAGTTCCTGTTTGGCCCAGCGATAAAAGTCCAAACCGCGCACCATGTGGTAACGATAAGGGGCAATGTCCAACGTAATCGCCAAATCGCCGCCGAAAAACCGACATTCGTCCCAAGTTTGGAAGGTCACTGGCGGCAGCGGCTCTTCCTTTGTGGCCCAAAAGCACCAGGTGCGATCGTTTTTTTCCTTCTCGTCCCGATCCAGCAGCAGGATTTTATGGTGTTGGAAAAAGGGTTGGCGGGCCAATTCGAGGGCTAGGGTCAGCCCGGAAAGCCCAGCCCCGGCCAACAGGATGTCGGGGTTGTGCCAGTCCGCTTCATTGTTTATATTTGTTATATGGTGCATATTGGTTTCCTTGATCAACCTAGCCACATTCAGTCGTCAAGAATGGCTTTTTGCAAAAATGGTTCAACCATTCGCGGAATTTTCCTGATTTTTGCCGAGGCAACCCCTGTCCAATCAACGCTCCAGTGTTTTAACCTAAGTTGGCATATAAAGCATTGATTATCAATAATTTTTTGAACGATTTCAATTCTTCCACATTTTCAACAATCTTCCAACAATTCAACTTTTATGGTCAATATTTGCCTTTTGAAAACAAGAACCCCGGCCTGCTTGTTTTTCCTAATCCTACTGGTCAGCTGCAACCGGCACACCAACCTCACGGTGCTGCAACCCGCCGAAATGAAAATACCCGAACACATTGCTGCCGTGGCCGTGGTGGATCGGAGCAAGCCCTCCAATGGCTGGCTGAACGTGCTGGAAGGACTCGTCACTGGCGAGGCCATTGGGCAAGATCGCCAGAGCCGCGCCGAAGCGGTACGCGGTCTGTCGGCAGCCCTAACCCGGACGCCACGCTTTTCCGTGAAGAACACCGGCATCGAAATGACCGGTAGCAAGGCCGGTTCCAACCTGCCCGCCCCCCTCGATTGGTCCGAAGTGGAGCGCATCTGTACACAGTACGGCGCGGATGCCGTGGTCACCATCGAGTCGTTCGATTCGAACAATGCCGCCGCCGCCCGCCGCACCGAGACCAAGCGCAAAGACAAAGATGGTAAAGAATACATTGACGTACAGTACAGTTCCCACATGCGCACCGGCGTACGAATGGGCTGGCGAATGTATGACCCAAAGACCAAAATCATCCTCGATGAGTTCACCACCGACGATTATTTAGAAAGAGATGCGACTGGCAAAGACGAAAG
>JAYUXG010000074.1:0-12219 GCA_043753125.1 Saprospirales bacterium
TTTTCTACAATGGGCAAGGCCACTACCGGCCGGTAGGCCTCGCGGACATAATATTGCAAGGCTTTCCACCGACCGAAATAGTCAATGCTCGACCAGGAAGCCACCGGCCACACATCATTAAGTTGCCAGTACAGAGTGCCCATGCAATAGGGTTTGTTGCGCCGGTGCGCCTCGATGCCAGTGCGTATGCCTTCGGCTTGCAGCAACTGACTGACGTACACGAAATCCTCGAAATTTTGGGGGGTGCGGTAGTCGCGCTTCATATATTCGGCGATGAGTGCATTACCGCGCGGGTGCTTTTGGTGGGCCAGCATCACTGGGGTTTCTAACTGGCGGTCTTCCGGCAAGGTGAACGCTTCGATGGTGCGCCATTCGGGAAAGGACTGGAAGCCATATTCACTCATGAAGCGCGGCACCTTTTTGTTGAAGACTTCAAACGGTTCTTCGTCATGCCAAACGCCCCAATAATGTGCATCGCCTTCCTTCAGCGATTTGGCGTGGCTACGGCCATACTTGGGCGAGCTTTCCCAATAGGGGATGCCGTTGCCGTAGTTCGTGACGTAGGTCGGCAGGATGTCCACAAACAGCAGTTGGTAATCGCGCCAAAGTTGGGTGCGTTGGGCTTCCGTAAAAGGCATCTGCCAGCCCCAGTGATTCCAAGCCTCATTGTTCTCATTGTTGCCGCACCACAGGGCTATGCACGGGTGCTGGCGCAGTCGCTCGATCTGCTCGTAGGTTTCGCGGGCGGCATTTTTCAAAAACTTCCCATTGCCGGGATAGAGCGCACAGGCAAACATGAAATCTTGCCACACCAGTATGCCCCGTGCATCGCAGAGCTGGTAAAAAAGATCATCCTCGTAGATGCCCCCGCCCCACACGCGGAGCATATTCATGTTGGAAGCCACCACGTTGTCTAGCAGCCTTTTAGTGTGATCGGCAGTTACCCGGTCCTGGAAAATATCCTGCGGAATGTAGTTCGCGCCTTTGGCAAACACCGGTACGCCGTTCAGCCTGAAATAAAACGACTCGCCGTCTTTGTCTGGTTTGGTAACCAGCTCAATGGTGCGGATGCCCATGCGCGAGTCGGCTTTTTCGATGAGGTGATAACCCTGTTTTATTTCCACCGAAAAATCGTAGAGATAGGGGTCGCCCATGCCAACGCACCACCAGAGCTTGGGGTTATGCACCTCGAACGTAACCGAGTCCTCATGTACCCCAATGTAGCAGATGCGGTCTTCCAGGGATTTGCTCTTGCCATTGCGGGTGGCGACGGAAACAGCCATCTGCACGTCGGAACGATAGCGAAAACGGGCCACCATCTTGGCCACTTCCGGCGTGATGCTTTGGGGCGTGACATACATATCCTCCAGCAGGAAGTCGTCCCAAGCAATGAGTTCCGGGGCTTTGCCGATGCCAGCACCTACGAAGCGCGGACCCCAATCCCAGCCGTAGTGGAACTGTGCCGTGCGCGACATCGTACGGATGCCACCCGGCAATTCGTAGCCCAGCCCCTTCCAATCGGCGTCGGTTTTTTTGATGGGGCTTTCAAAATAGATATGCAGGCGGTTGTCGCTCGGTTTGAGCCATTTTTTGACGTCGGTGCGCCAGACGCGGAACATATTGTCCGTCTCCAAAATCAGGGTATCGTTCAAATAGACCTGTGCGTAGGTGTCCAATTCCTTGAAAGACAGTTCGATGTGCTTGTGGGCCAGCGTGGCGGCATCCACATTGAAAGTCGTCTGGAACTCCCAGTCCTGCTGTTCGATCCATTGTAGCTTGGCCTCGTTATCGCGGTAAAACGGGTCTTCGATCATCCCATTTTTTAGCAAGGCGGTGTGGACGGTGACCGGCACTTGGGCGGGTTTCCACTCCGGGGTCTGGGCCTGCCGAAACTCCCAGTCCGCACGGATCGTCTGGCGAACGGGGATGAAAGTGGGTTGTTGGGCAAGAGCAGGCATAGGCAGCAAGAGCAGGACAAAAAAGGCAGTGCGCATTGATATAGGTCTTGGTATGGGTTGTTTGGGTGGCACAAAAATAGAGATTGTGTGGGCAAGAAAGGGAAAAAGGGACAATGTCCGGCAAAGTGAGCTTTGGCACAAAGCCCTCTCGGTTTCCAATACTCGCTAAAGCAAGGAAGGCGACCAATAAAAGGCCGCAACTGGAAAATTTCAGCAGGCCCAAAGCGTTCCGCCTACCATGCGCCTCTTTGCACTGATCGGTCACCCACTTACTCATTCCTTTTCGCAGCGGTTTTTTACGGAAAAATTCGCTCGCGAACACATCACGGATGCCCGCTACGAGCTGTTCCCGTTGCCCAATCTTCATAAGCTACCGCAGTTGCTGGCTGCCCATCCGGATTTGTGCGGCCTAAACGTCACTATTCCCCATAAAGAAAGCGTGCTGCAATGGCTGGATGAGTTGGACGATACCGCCCGGCAGGTCGGAGCCGTGAACTGCATCCGCATCCGCAATGGACGGCTTACAGGCTACAATACCGATGTGTATGGGTTTGCAGAATCATTGCGCAACACGCGCTTTTTGGATGCTACCAAGCCCGGCACGCCGCTCCAAGCCTTTATCCTTGGTACTGGCGGAGCGGCCAAAGCGGTCGCTTACGTGCTACGCAAAGTGGGTATTGCCTTCCAATTCGTCTCCCGCCACCGGACGATAGAAGAAAACCTTCATTATGATCAATTGGCACCGTTGCTATCCGCCGGTCGCGCCCTGATCGTCAACACTACGCCGGTGGGAACTTTTCCGCAAACAGAAACCATGCCGGCTGTGCCAATGGATTGTCTCGGACCAGAACATTTGGTGTTTGACCTCGTTTACAATCCACCCGAAACCCTACTTTTGCAACAGGCCAGAATGCGTGGCTGTGCAGTGCAGAATGGTTTGGAAATGTTGCACTTGCAGGCCGAACGGGCGTGGGAGATTTGGAACAGTGACTAAGTAAACAACTGGTAATCTGCAAAAAAAGAGGCCGTTAAATCTGCCCATTGTCCATTGCTTTTTTGCCTTTTAAAAAAACCGACCTTACCGAATATGCAAGTTGATTTTTCTAATACGGAGATTGCTTTTTCGCACCTCACCAATAGTGAACTAAAAAAAACCGCTTGGCTATTTCGGATGATGAACCGTCCGTGGCTGGTGAAGTATGGTTCGCAGCTGGGCCTGTGGGCAGTCGAGCACCGGCTGCCATTGGCCGAGACGGTGGTGAAGCAAACCATCTTTGACCAGTTTTGCGGTGGCACCACCTTGCTTGATTGTCAGGATAATATCAATCGGTTGGCAGCCCACCACACACTGACTGTTCTGGACTATGGCGCGGAAGCCAAGGAGACGGAGCAGGATTTCAACCATACGATGAACGAGAACATCCGGGCCATCGATTTTGCTTCTCGCTCTGGTCACAATATACCAATAGTGGTCAGCAAGATGACTGGCTTGGCCCGGTTTGGGCTGCTCGAAAGTATTCAGGGCAAACAGACCCTCACGCGGGAACAACTTGGCGAGTATCGCAACGTGCTGAAACGTATTGATGCGGTATGCTACCACGCTGCCCAAAAGGGGGTCTCGGTGTTTATTGATGCCGAGGAAAGCTGGATACAGGATTCGATTGACCACCTGGTCTGGTTGATGATGAAACGCTACAACAAAGCGCGTGTGGTGGTCTATAACACTTTCCAAATGTACCGGTACGACCGCTTGCAATTTTTGATCGAGAGTTTCGACCGGGCGCAGCAACAGCATTTTTTGTTAGGTGCCAAGCTCGTCCGGGGGGCCTACATGGACAAAGAGCGCAATCGTGCCCAAGCCCTTGGTTACCCCAGTCCGATCAATGCCGATAAGGCCGCTACCGACGACCACTACAATACGGCCCTACGCTTTTGCCTGGACAACTTGGACCGACTGGCCATGTGCAATGCCAGCCACAACGCTGCCAGCGCGATGCTGCAAGTGGAATTGATGGAAAAAAAAGGTATTCCGCACGACCATCCGCGCACCTTGTTCAGCCAACTGCTGGGTATGAGCGACAACCTGACCTTCAACCTCGCCGCCGCCGGGTTCCGGGCCAGCAAGTATATGCCCTACGGCCAGGTGGTAGATGTGATTCCGTATCTTATCCGACGGGCGCAGGAGAACACTTCGGTGAGCGGCGATGCCGGGCGGGAGTTGCAGATGGTGGAGCAGGAAGTGGGGAGAAGGGGGTTGTAGCAATGTAACATCAACGCGTTATCCAGACTTTGCCATTCCACGTATGGCCAGTTTGTACATCGGTTAGTACTGCCAATATCCAAGTGCCTGCGGGCATATCGGCGGTAGGAAGCACATGGCCATCCAGAATGTTTTCCGCCGTGTACAAAAGCCTGCCCTGAGCATCAAGAACATCCAAGCGGTACTGCTGATCCTTGGCATCGCTGCCAGTGAGCATTTCCACATATACTTTGTCGTCCTATTACTACGTAGATGTATGGATGATTTCCATAAAGACTGGCCAATTCAAACCTTTTTCGCCCATCAGCAGTGGTAGTAATATTGCTTATCCGGTAAGTGTAGTAAGCAGAACCACTAGCGAATGTATCGCCCACTACCCAATTGAAATCATACAGTAAATAGTTTTGTCCCTCGTAACCATTGGCGTACCCTCGGAAAAAGACTTGTTGGTTTTCTTCCCGTATGGCACCAATATTTTTGCCTGGATTTTGAAAGGTCTGTAATTGATAACTACAATGCAGCCCTTGGGTAGTGAGCCTGCAAATCGATTGGCGGTAAACCTTATGATATGTGATTTGATCCAAAACGGTATCGCCATACAAATATTCCCGCCAGACGCCATACGTTAAACTCCCGCTCATGCAGGGCGACTTACTTATATTGATCCACTCGGCATCGGCGGTGGGAAAGGGAAAGTTCTGCGCTGTTAAAAAGTGCAGCGCGCTGTTCAATAGTAGTACAACAATGAAAAAGTGTTTTTTCATGGGTTCATATTTTGTACAAACCTATTCCTCTTTCAATAACCAAAATGCAATGAAATTGCCAAAACTCAAAATGGCAGCCGACAATTTTGTCGGCTGCCATTTTGAGTAAATATGCTTAACAAGAAATCTTCAATACCGATAATACTCCGGCTTGAACGGTCCCTCCGTCTTCACCCCGATATAGTCAGCCTGGTGGGCCTGTAGTTCTTCCAGTTCCACGCCAATCTTGGCCAAGTGAAGGCGGGCCACTTTTTCGTCGAGGTGCTTCGGTAGCATATAGACTTGGTTCTCGTACTTGCCTACGTTCTCCCACAGTTCCAGTTGCGCCAGCACTTGGTTGGTAAAGGAGTTGGACATCACGAACGATGGGTGGCCAGTACCGCAGCCAAGGTTGACTAAGCGACCTTCCGCCAGCACGAGCAAGTCTTTGCCGTCTATATTGTAGAGATCGACTTGCGGCTTGATAGTCACTTTAGTCTGGCCGTAGTTGGTATTCAGCCAAGCCATATCGATCTCGTTGTCGAAGTGACCGATGTTGCAGACAATGGTCTTGTCGTTCATCATACGGAAGTGTTTTTCCGAGATAATGTCGCAGTTGCCCGTAGCGGTCACCACGATATTGGCGCGAGGAATAGCGTTTTCCATTTTCTTCACTTCAAAGCCATCCATTGCGGCCTGTAGTGCGCAGATTGGGTCGATCTCGGTAACGATTACGCGGGCACCCGCGCCACGCAGCGAAGCGGCAGAGCCTTTGCCCACGTCGCCGTAACCGGCCACCACAGCTACTTTGCCGGCCATCATAATATCGGTGGCACGACGGATAGCATCCACCAAACTCTCTTTGCAGCCGTACTTGTTGTCGAATTTCGACTTGGTCACCGAGTCATTGATGTTGATCGCGGGCATCGGCAGGGTGCCTTTGCCGACGCGCTCGTACAAACGGTGTACGCCCGTGGTGGTCTCCTCCGAAATGCCGCGAATATTGGCAATCAGTTCGGGGTATTGGTCGAGTACCATGTTGGTCAGGTCACCGCCATCGTCAAGAATCATATTGAGCGGCTGGCCATCTTTGAAAGCAAACAGGGTTTGCTCAATGCACCAGTCGAACTCTTCGGCGTTCATGCCTTTCCAAGCAAAAACTGGGATGCCAGCGGCGGCGATAGCGGCGGCGGCGTGGTCTTGGGTGGAAAAAATATTGCAGGACGACCAGCTTACTTCGGCACCCAGTTCCACCAGCGTTTCGATCAAAACGGCAGTTTGAATGGTCATGTGCAGGCAACCGGCCACGCGTGCGCCGCGCAGCGGTTTAGTAGTGCCAAATTCTTCGCGTAAGGACATCAGGCCCGGCATTTCTGCCTCGGCAAGATGGATTTCCTTACGGCCCCATTCGGCCAGGGCAATATCTTTGACTTTGTACTGTGGACGTGCTTCGGTAGCGACAGACATGATTGTGAGAAGTAAGAAGGTGAGAGACGTGAGAGTAAAGAGGGGTAGTTGCTTTTGTTTGGAAATGCATACTATGAGGCGACGCAAACAGAACTTCGTTTGGCATAGTTTTCAAAAATCCCCGCAAAGGTAGTAATTGTCCAGTAAAACTTTTGCGGCCTGCTCTACTTTCCCATTTTTTAATGGAATGGCTTGGCTGCTTTAAGCAACCAAGCCATTCTTAAAAATAATCTTTAATTTTTTGCTAAAAACCTTTTAATCAACGATTTACGTCTTCCTTATCTTATCTACTGTTTCACCACTTGCCGCACAAAAGTGCCACCTTCAGTTTGCACATTCAAAAAATATGTTCCTACCGGCCATTTACGCAAATCGATGGGCAGGACGATTTTTTGTTCCTGATAGGTTTGCGAGAACATCGTCCGACCCTGACCATCAGTTAAGGAAATAATGACATTTTCGACCCGCCGAAGCTGCAAAGTGAGCAGGGCCTGTTGAGAAGCAGGGTTGGGAGCCAAACTAAATTGGGTGATCGAAGCGGGCAGGGTAGTACCCGAAACAACAACGTTTATGCCACTGGATTGATATTTGCAACCATTGGCAGAAGTTGTCTCCAGCTCGTACACCCCAGATTGCGTAGCGATGTACGCGATATCAGTAGCCCCTGGAATCGGCTGGTTGTTGAACAGCCATTGGTAAGCCGCCCAGCCTGCCGCTGCATATAAGGTGTCGCCATGCAAGCCGATCGATGGTTCCACCGATACTTCTTGGTCAATCAAGATGGAATCGGAACGCAGGGAATTACATCCGCCACTGATCAATTGTACAGAGTAGTAGCCGAATTCCGTGGCCATTAGCTGTTGTGTCGTTGCTCCAGCAACCGTTTCGTTGCCATTATACCATTGATATTCATATCCGGCGGGTGCCGGGGAGGAGACCAACGTGGCAGAATCGCCGGAACAAAGCACCGGAGAAGTACTATTCAATTGAATCGTTGAGGGTGGGGGCGACAAGCTCGCGATCTCAAAGGTATCACGCAGCTCACAGCCGTTGCCATCTTTTACTTTTACCGAGTAGGTGCCGGGATTAAGGTAAACGATGTCTTTGTTCGTGGAGCCATCTGACCAGAGGTACGTCACTGGGGAGGCACCGCCCGTCACGTCAAGAAAGACAGCACCGGAAAAGGAACCTTCACAAACGGCCCCGCTCACCATTCCGGCAAAATTAAAACCCGCACACAGATCGGTTATTTTCAATATTTTACCACTGGCCAAGGCGGCCACGTACAGTTCGCCGTGGATATCTTCGCCCAGGCTGCTGTACTCGTTGTCGGCCAGGTTGGCAATCTCCTTGCCCGTGAACGTGCCATTCCCATTGGGCGACACCGCCCACCAACGGCCACTACAATAATCGGTGAGCAGGTACTTGCCCTGCATATTTGGGTATTTGCTGCCGCGATAAACAAAGCCGCCCGTCACCGAACAGCCAATGGATGGGTTGACGTATTGGAACGCCGGACCCACATAACTGCTGGCGGGTTGGCAGCCACCGGGTTCAAAAGCATTGGTGCCTTCATAGCAGTTCCAGCCATAGTTGCGCCCACCCACACCAATCGGTTGATAGTCAATCTCTTCGCGGGCATTCTGGCCCACGTCGCCGATCCAGAGGTCGCCGGTGAGTCGGTCAAAGGAAAAACGCCAGGGGTTGCGGAGGCCGAGTGCCCATATTTCCGGTTTATAGGCGGGATTGCCGACAAAGGGATTGTCTGAAGGTACTACGTAGGGTGTGGCTGGGCTGCTGTTATTCACATCAATGCGCAACATTTTGCCCAAGAAAGTAGTGGTTTTTTGGCCATTGCCCTGTGGGTCGCCGCCAGAGCCGCCGTCGCCCAGACCAATATAAAGATAGCCATCGGGACCAAACTTAACGCAGCCACCTTTATGGTTGCTAAATGGCTGCGTCTGTTCCAGGATGGTCAGTTCGCTGTCGGGGTCGGCCACAGTCGGGTTGCTGGCGGAACGGGTGAAACGTGCGATGCGGGTATGGCCGTCGTTTTTGACGTAATTGACAAAAAACCAGCCGTTCTGGGCGTAATCAGGGTGAAAAGCCAGGCCCAATAGGCCGCGTTCATTACCGGTATCAATCACCCGGTTGTCAATGTTAAGAAAAGCGGTTTGCTGGCGGACACCCAAGCTGTCGAGTATCCAAATCTTGCCGCCCTGTTCGACGATAAACAGGCGACTGTCGCCGCAATGGGTTATGTCCACTGGACGGTTAAAGCTGATGGCAAAATCCACAAGTTTCAATTTGGGCTGGGCCAGCAAGGTACACGACAGCAAACAGCACAACAGCAGGAGGTTGTTTTTTTTCATAAATGCAAAGATAGATAGGCAGTGGGAAAAGAATCGCGGTCGGGATGACCCGAAGCAGAATTTGCTAAACGCCAAGGTAGCGGGAGGGTTCAACCACAGCAGGCAGAATGTCTTTGATTGGCCTTATACATCATCACTAACGTAGTGCATCACATCCTCCACAAACTTGCGGTGGTTGGCCAGGCGCGGCACCTTGTTCTGGTTGCCGAACTTGCCACGGGCGCGCATCCAGCGGTGGAAAGTGCCCTTCGGAACAGCCCGCAGGAGCAGGCGTTGCAGGGCCATACCCTTGAAGCGTTTGGCTTCGTAGTCGGAGTTTATTTTTTGCAAGGTCTCATCCAGCAATTGGTTAAAACGTTCCAAATCAGCAGGTGCCTTCTCGAATTCAACTATCCACTCGTGGCCGCCCTTATTATGTCCGGTGGAAAAATAGACTGGGGCTGCCGTGTATTCCGAGACCACAGAATTCGTCTGCCGACAGGTTTCCGCCAACGCCTTGTCGGTATCGCCGATCATCACTTCTTCGCCGAAAGCATTAATGAATTGCTTGGTGCGCCCGGTGATCTGGAAACAGTGTGGGTATTTGCGGGTGAACTCAATAGTGTCACCGGGCTGGTAACGCCATAGGCCGTTGTTGGCCGTAATCATGATGGCGTACAGTTTTCCTAATTCCACGTCGGCGAGATGTACCGTCTTGGGATGGTCTTTTTCCCATTCTTCTACTGGCACAAACTCATAGTACACACCATTGTCCATCAGGAGCAACATATCGTGCTGCTCCAAATCGCACTGGGCTCCAAAATAGCCCTCCGAGGCATTGTAAATCTCCTGATAAGCAAAGTTGTCACTGGGAATCAATTCTTTGAACGTTTGCCGGTATGGCTCGAAGCCCACGCCACCATGCATATACGCCTGTAGGTGCGGCCAGACTTCGAGCATATTTTGTTTGCCGGTTTTTTCCAAAATCAAGCGAAACAACACAATGATCCAAGTGGGTACGCCCCCGAACATCACCACGTCACGCTGCTTGGAAGTGATTTCTGCAACCTGCTCTATTTTGGTCTCGAAATTAGATTGTAGCACCACGGCCATATCGGGCGTATAGAAGGAGCGGGCGATGGCTGGCATATGGTAAGTCAATACCGCGCTGACATCGCCATATTTGGTTTTTGGATATTCTTTCAGGGCTTCGTAAGCCCCAGACATCACGAGGTTTCTCCGTTGGAAAATCTCCATGTCGGGCCGGTTATTATAGAGCAGGGCCAGCGAATCCCAGCTGCCGGCGATGTGGCAACCGTACAAATTCGAGGGCGGCACGGGGATGAACTTGCTTTTGTCGCTGGTGGTCCCACTACTTTTGGAGTACCAATTGATCTCCCCAGGCCACAACACGTCGCGTTCGCCATGCATCATCCGGGCAATAGGTTCCTTTAATCGGTCGTAATCATGGGCAGGCACGACACGGGCGAAATCATCGGCATTCTTCAAAGCCCCAAAGTTGTATTGCCGCCCAAACTCGGTGTTCCGCGCGGTATCCAGCATACTGCGCAACCAACGCTCCTGCGCTTCTTCCGGCCGTTGCATATACCGTTCGATGCGCTTCATGCGAAGTGCCAAATATTGTTTAATTGCCTTATTAACCAGCCATTTCATGATAGTACCGTGATTTCGATGCGCAAAGATACGCAATTGCAAAATTTAAAATTTTTAGGAGTAATTCTATGCCATTGCAGAATTTTTTAGGCCTTGAATCGAAAAATATCTCCCTACACTTGCGCCGTAAAAATTCACGCCATGTCCTCCACCATTACCATTCGCCCCGCCACCGAGGCCGACTTGCCCGCCATCCACGGCCTCATGTACGAATTGGCCTTGTATGAAAAAGCCCCCGAAGCCGTAGCGGCTACTCTCGACGAATACCGCGCTGACTTTCAAGCCGGCATTTTTGAAAGCCATGTGGCCGAGATAGCGGGCCAAGTAGTTGGCATGACCCTCTTTTTCATGGCTTACTCTTCTTGGAAGGGCAAGATGCTGTATTTGGATGACTTTGTGGTCACGGAGGCGCACCGCCGCTCTGGGGCGGGCCAATTGCTGTTCGATGCTTTTCTGGAAGAAGGCAGTCGCCGGGGCTGTCGCCTGGTGAAGTGGCAAGTATTGGACTGGAACGAACCAGCCCTGCGGTTTTACGCCAAAAATGAGGCGATCATCGAGACCAACTGGTGGAACGGGAAGAAGTTTTTGGAGAGGTCAACTGGCTAAAAGGAGCCTTGGCCCGATTTTTTTCCTTAGGATGTGTGGTAAGTCAATGCTTCTGAAGACTGCTTTATATTGGCAGTTTAGAACTTGAAATTCCACCTAAAATATTGATTGTTAACTTAATATTTTGCCTAATGCATAAATATTTCTTTTCCTTCCTGGCTTTGTTGTCGGCTGTCCTATGTGCCGATTGCTACAAAGAGCCCCAAACTACTATCGAGACGGTAGTGAAGACGGATACGCTTTTTATTGCGACCCATGACACTATATTCCAGCAGGTCACGGATACCTTGACGCTCACACAATTGGCAGATACAGTCACGACCTTTATATTGGTGCGCCACGCGGAGACCAGCGGGACAAGCAGTAACCCGTCGCTAAGTCTGGCGGGACAGGTAAGGGCCGCTGAACTGGCCCGGATTCTGGAAAACGTGCCTTTACAAGCCGTTTATGCCACCAACTATGCGCGTACCATGCAGACTGGACAATCCAGTGCCACGGCTAAAGGCCTAACGGTACAATTGTATGATCCATTGGAACCAAGCCCTTTTGCCGACGCTTTGGTGGCCACTCACCACGGAAAGGCGATTTTGGTGGTGGGCCATTCCAACACTATTCCGGCACTGCTCAATGTACTCACTGGCGGCAACAATTTTTCCAACCTTCCGGAAACGGAGTACGACAATTTGTACGTGGCGACGGTTTTCAAAAAAGGCGTGGCGCAGGTAGTGCATCTAAAATACGGGGAGTAGTCGGTATATTTGAATTCTTTGGTACTTACTAACCGGATTGCAGGCTAATCAGATATTCATTTCAACTTCTCTCTCGCTTCCCCAGCACCTCCAAATCCCGCCAAACATTCCAGTCTTTGGCAAACAAGAAATTGAGCCGTGCCACGGTGGGCGCGGTGGCTTGTAGACCGTGCAGTTGGTCCAAAGGGGAAAAGACACCCGGTTTCAAGGCAGGCAAAGTGGTATTCTGGTCGTTGGGCGCGTAGCCCACCCACGTCTTTTGTCCGGTGAAAACGGCCCACCAGTTAGCACGGAAAAAAGTTTTTTTAGCAGAGAAGAACATCCAAAATGGGGCAGTGATTCCCAACAAAAGGCAAACCAGTACATCCAGCACCCGTTTGTTGCGGCGTTGCCCCGGTTCAGCAATGTTGT
>JAYUXG010000075.1:0-2021 GCA_043753125.1 Saprospirales bacterium
TGCCGTGCTGGTTGCTGTAATCCATCTGGTTCAGGGCCATCAATTCTTTCAAAGTTTTCTGCATTCCATCTACCGAGCCGTCGAGGAAGATGATGTTGCCTTTGCCGTGTTCGGTAAAGTTTTTGATCGCCTCTGTCCACATCGAAAACAGGATGACCGAGGTATCCAGATTGGCGTTCTGCATTTCCTTGGCGGCCTGGCTCATGCCTTTGGCCACTTCTTCGCGGAAAAGGGCCACCGCTTGGCCACGCATCCGGGCGGCTTCGCGCTCGGCCTCGGCGGCGATCTTGATGGCGTTGCCCTCGGCCTCCGCTCCCTTAGTCTTGGTGATGAGCAGGGCTTGGCCCTCGTTTTCGGCAGCCGCTTTCAGGTTGTTGGCAGCTACGATTTTGGACATGGAACGCATCACTTCCTCGTCGAAGGTGATGTCATTGATCTGTAGGTCGAGCAGGTGGAAACCCCATTCTTCGAGCATATGGTCCACGTTGCCTTTCACGGCCTCGGTGATTTCGCGGCGCAGGCTGAGGATTTCCTGTTGTTTCTTGGAAGCTACATAAGAGCGGATGCTGCCTTCCACGGTGCGGGTCAGGGTAGCCATGAAGTCGCGGTCGCTGACAAATTTGAAGGCTACTTTCTTTACCGTTTCCTCGGCATTGTCCATCACCGAGAACAGCAACAAGGAAGTGAAATGCACGTTGGCCTGGTCGATGGTGACCGCTTGGAAATTGAGCTCCACGGCACGGTTTTGCACGGAAATGCGCTTGAACACTCGCTCGATCAGCGGGATGCGGAAACTCAGGCCCGGATACAGCGTTCGGCTGTACTTTCCGAAAATGGTGGTGATGGCCACCGTACCTTGCTGCACCGTAACGAGGCTGAGGACCACGAACACAATGATAATGGGTAAAAGGATGTACATGATTTGGTTAGGATTGTTAAACACTATTTTTTCGCCATGAAAGTAAATAAGTTTTTCCCCTGCGCCTTTATTTTTACGATAATAGTCTTACTGGCAGGGTCTGGCCAGGCCCAAACCCTGCGCGGCACCGTTCGCAACATTGACAATGGGCTGCCGGTAGTCGGTGCGTTGGTCACAGTGCAAAACCAGCAGGCCGACGATGCTTTGACGGATGCGCGCACGGATAGTACCGGGGCGTACGTACTCCATTCACTCCGTCCCGGCTACTACACTTGTCGAGTCGGAGCAGCAGGGTTTGACAGTCAAATTCTTGCGGAAATAAACGTGGTGGCCGGCAAAGAGCGTCGCTTGGATATCGGCCTGCACCGCGCCGCTGCCCAGCTTCCCGAAGTGACTATCGCCGCTGACCAGCCGGGGCGACGGCTGGCGCAACCGATCAGCGAAATACCGCTCACCCGCGACCAGACCTTGCGCTTCCCGGCCACGTTCTTCGACCCGACCCGTCTGGCGATGGCCTACCCCGGTGTGGCCCAGACCGACGACGGCACCAACCCCATGAGTATTCGTGGCAATAGTCCGGCCACCGTGCGCTGGCGCCTGGAGGGCGTGGACATAGTCAATCCCAACCACCTGCCTAATGGCGGTACTTTCAATGATCGCCCGGCGGCGGCAAGTGGCGGGGTACTGATGTTCTCGGCCCAGTTACTCGATAACTCCGCGCTGCTGACGGGGGCCTTCCCGCCCGGCTACGGCGACGCAGTCAGTGGGATAATGGATATGCACCTGCGCCCGGGCAATGACCGGCGGCAGGAGTTCACGGTACAAGCGAGCCTGCTTGGGCTGGATGTGGCCGCCGAGGGGCCATTGCGCAAAGGCAGCCGGACACCCTCTTATCTGGCGAATTACCGCTATTCCACCGTGGGCCTGTTGAGCCAGATGGGCGTATCCTTTGGCGATGAGCAGATCAATTTTCAGGATTTATCTTTCAATTTGCATTTTCCCACCAAAAAGGGTGGTTGGTCAGTCTTTGGTATGGGCGGCCTAAGTGAAAATATTTTCCGACATAAGACGGACCCGGAAGAGGTCAAACTGGATAAAGACC
>JAYUXG010000076.1:0-2019 GCA_043753125.1 Saprospirales bacterium
TGCTTCAAAGATCTGTTTATCGTAGTTGCCAGGCCGGGTGAGGCGCACCACGTGGGGGCCATAGCCATCAGTAAATACGCCGCTTACCACCAGCACAGAGCGGTCAGCGTCGGCTTCTTGAAAGTCAATTTCGCGGACGCAGTTGGCCAACAGCAGCACGGTGACCAGTATGTACAAGGCGGGCAGACTATATTTTTTCATGGCGATGTGTATGTACTGGCGGATATAGCATTTACCAATAAAAGATTAGATTCGCCGCCGGGATAATACTCCCCACCACCGCTAGCTGATAAGCCTTAGGCAAACCCTTTTTATCGCGTTTGAAATACACGGAAAAAGCGTTTTTCCGGCCATACACGTTGTACAACGACAAGTTGAGGGTCCACTTTAGGCCCTTCAATTTGGACTTGGTCTTGTCCAACGTCAGGCCCACGTCCAAGCGGTGGTAATCGGGTATGCGCAGGTTGTTGCGGGCAGCGTAGTTAGGCACCACCACCGTGCCGACTTGGTAGCCGCTGAGCGGCGCGGTGACCGGTCGCCCGCTACGATAGGTGAAATTGAAAGTCCAGTACAACGCTGGACTGATGGCGTATTTGGCGAACAAAATGACTTGGTGGGGTTGATCGAAGTTGGCTGGAAACCAGGCCCCCCGATTGACCGAAAGGGCAGGGTAGGGCGACCGGGCTTGTTGCCAGACCCGCGAGAAGGTATAACCAAGCCAGCCCGTCCAGCGGCCCTCGTTCTTACGGTATAAAAACTCCGAGCCATAGCTTTTTTGCTTCCCATCAATCAATTCCGTCTCCAAGTGGTTGTTCAACAACAAAGTGGCGAAATCCTCATAGGCTGGCACGTGGGCGGTAAGACGGTAAAAAAGTTCGACGGAGGTTTCCCAGCGGCGGCTCTCAGGCGTGAAAAACCAACCACTAGAATAGCTGTCGCTGATTTGCGGCTGTACATAGCGGTTACTGGGCTGCCAGATGTCGGCGGGCGTAGCGGCGGTGGTGTTGGAGATTAAGTGTAGATATTGGCGCAGCCGGTTGTAACTCAACTTGATATTTTGTTGGGCGTTGAGTTTAAAATTTAGCGACAGGCGTGGCTCCAATCCGCCATACGATTGGGCGGATTGATTGGCCGCGATGTCCACTGTGTCGGTAATAGTGGAGGGAGAAAAAGGTGTATTTGGTTCATATTCAAACACTTGATTGGGGCCAAGGCTACGAAAGTACGAGTAACGCAACCCGGCATCCAGCGAAAGTCGATCATTGATTTTCAATTCGTCGCTGAGAAAGCCCGCCCACTCCTCGCCGTTCTCCAACTGTACCGAGGTGGGGGCAATGCCCGAATCCGTTCCGCGTGGGGCCAAGGTCTGGGGCAGGGTAAGGGTACGATTCCATTGTACGCCCGCCATAATCTCGTGGCCTTCGATGCTCAGCAGCGAAGCATGAAAATTAGCCATGGAATAGGCCAGGCCGTTTTGCAGCTCGAAGGCGTCAGAGCCTGCTGGCTGGAAAAAAGTGTTCTCCAGTCGGCCCGTGGCGGCGGTCAAACTGGTGACGATGCCGCCATCCCAACTTTGCCGCCAAACGAGGTTGCCGCCCGTGGTCTGCCATTCGTAGCCAAATTCCTCCGCAAATCGAAAGTAGTCCTGGCTGCGGTGCATCCCCAGGTTGAGTGCCCCGTTCTTGCCCAACCGTACCGCCAGTTTACCATTGAAGTCGTTGAACCACGCACTGCTGTTTTTCACCTGCGGTAGTTTGGCGCGTTTCAGCATCCAGTCGGAGTAGGAGGTACGACCTCCAACGATGATCGAAATCTTGTCTTTCCAAAGTGGCCCTTCGAGAGTCAGTTTAGCAGCGGCCAACCCGGCCCCCGCCGAGCCGTGCCACTCCCGAAAATTGCCTTCTTTCAATTTTACTTCCAAGGCTGAGGCTATTTTGCCGCCCAGCCGGGCCGGGATGTGGCCCTTGTACAAGGTAGTGCTGCGTACCAGATCGGGATTGAACACCGAGAAAAAGCCGA
>JAYUXG010000077.1:0-5112 GCA_043753125.1 Saprospirales bacterium
GGGCTGGCAATTGGTCGTGAAAAAGGGTGAATTTCAGATCGGCGACGCTTGTGTGTACTGCGAAATTGACAGCATCCTGCCAGACAAACCGGCATTTGAGTTTCTCAAGCCGCGCGGCATGCGCATCAAGACCATCCGCCTGCGCGGGCAAATCTCGCAGGGCATTTGCTTTCCGCTTAGTGTGTTACCAACAAATACTCCGCTTGTGGAGGATGCCGATGTGACGGAGATCATCGGGGTAACTAAGTGGGAAATGCCCATCCCGGCCTCACTGGCTGGCAAGGTAAAGGGTGGTTTTCCATCTTTCATGCCCAAAACAGACGAAACGCGGGTGCAGGTGCTACAGCCGCTGCTGGATGCGCTGGTGGGCGAACCGTGCTATGTTGCTGAGAAAGTGGACGGTTCTTCCGTGACCTATTACCTCCGCAACGGCGAATTTGGGGTCTGCAGTCGCAACCTGGAATTGCTGGAAGAGGCGGACAACACACTGTGGAAAGCGGCCCGTGCGCTGGCGTTGGAAGAAAAAATGCGCAGTCTCGGGGGAAACTTTGCGCTACAGGGGGAGATCATTGGCGAGGGCGTGAACGGCAACAAACTGCGGCTGCGCGGCCAAACGGTGCGATTTTTCAACCTTTTCGATATTGACCGCTACACGTACCTGGACTTTGATGAACTGCGAGCTACCCTGGCACGGCTGGAACTGCCGATGGTGCCGGTGTTGGACGACCATTTTAGTTTGGAGAATGATATTCCGGCATTGGTTGCGTTGGCCACCCGGCGTTCGGCCATTACCCCGGAGGTCTGGGCGGAAGGCATCGTTATCCGGCCGTTGCAGGAACAGCGGTGGACGGGCGAACGGGTTTCTTTCAAGGTCATCAACCCGGAGTTTTTGCTAAAGTTTGGGGAGTAAGAAGAAAAAAGCGCAGCGACCTCCCGGGTTTTTATCGGGAGGTGAAGCAAACCACTGTCTTGCGCAAAATTTAGTATAGACTAAAGTTGTTGCAGTGCAATCACTAGATAATCAATACTGCTTTTTAACCAATCCCTATCTTCTATCTTCTATCTGGTGTCATGTCAAGCGAAGCCGAGACATCTGATTGAAAATCAGCGTTTTAAATTAAAAATCACCCGGATGTCTCGGCTTCGCTCGACATGACAATGCCCCTCTAAACCACTATAGGAAAATGTGTAAATCATTGATTAACTACATTGCAACAACCCTACTATCTATATGAAAGTGCTTAATCTCAAAAAATTATGCAATTCACCTTTTCAAAGTTCAATGTAAAAAACAGTGACCATAAACACACACCGACTATGAAACCGGGAAAAAACGATATAAAAGTACCCCTCCTTTTCACGCCGGAGGAATTGGATTTTTTGCAGGACAAAACCTGGCAAATGGCCGAATCTTTTGGCTTGGATACGCGCATCAGCCGATTGACCGGTAAGCGGGCCGCCGGGTTCTACCATTGGGATCTGGAGTGTTTGCAGGATGTCACGGAAAATGCCAGAGCGGAGGCACCGGTGGAAGAGCAGGGGATGATAGATGGTCTTTTGCAAAAAATCGAGGCGGCGATAAGGTTGACTTGATTGATTGATGTAATCTACATCGTATCTAATTTTCCGAAAATTTTCAGCACGTTGGGAACATGAGCCAATGATTGCGGTGAAAAAACGGTGGTTATGCTCATTGGACTCCGTATTTGGCTTTCATAGCCTGGAAAGAAATAGCATTGCCGCGCTCTATGTCCTCATCGGCTTTCAAGATGGAACGCAAAAAGGCTTCCGAAGTTATAGGTGCGCCATCCGCTTCATACCCTACTATATCATTGTCCAGCTCCCCTGAAAGCAGGTTTTTCAGCAACACGTAAATACTTTGCAATATTTCCGGGTCGTCTGTTTTGTTGATCAAGTGGTGAATCGTAACCCTTAATTCTTGTGTAGTCATCTTATGGCTCGCTTTTTTCTACAAAAGTACCTTTTTACCACCATAAAACCAATAAAATCACTGCCCGATCACGCCCCTTCCAAGAACAGCCGCAGTTGCTGCATAAACTCCTCTTTCTTTCGACGGGCCAACGGAATCACCTCGCCGTGCTCGAGCAAGATACCCTGCTCATTGCCTTTCAGCACCTTTTTGACGAAGGCAAAATTGATCAAGTGCGACTGATGCACTCGAAAAAACTGTTCCGGCGGCAGAGTGTCATCAAAAAATTTGAGCGGTTTGCTCACCGTGATCGGTTTCCCCTGCACGCAATACACCGTAGAGTAATTGCCTTCGCCAACAATGTGGGCGACCTCGGCCACTTCTACAACATGGTACTCGTCGGAGGCACTGAGCACGATCTTGTCGAAGTGCTTCGTGCGCACCGATTCGAGGAGCAGCTCGTAGCGCAAGCGGCTGGATTGCTCGCGTGCGTCCAGTTTGCCAACCGCCTCCACGAGCACTTCGGGGCCAATAGGCTTGAGCAGGTAGTCAATGGCATTATAGCGGAAGGCACGCAGGGCAAAATCGTCGTGGCCGGTAGTGAAAATCACCTGTCCCCGGAAGTCGTCGAGCTGGTCGAGGGCCTCGAACACGGTGCGCCCTTGCAATTCGATGTCCAAAAAAACCAGGTCGGGGCGCAGCAATTGGATGCGCTCCACCACCTCCTGCACATCAGCGGCCTCGGCCACCACCCGCACTCGGGGGCAGTAATCGCGCAGCAGCGTTTTCAGCAGCGTAGCGGCAGTCGGCTCGTCTTCTACGATCAGGGCTTTCCAAACGTCGGATGGGGGCTGCAAAGGATGTTTCTGAACCAGTGGTAAAGGGTTTATCATGGTTTGAGTTGAATCGTCATGGTTACCAGAAGGCCTTTTTCCAAGGGCGTGATGCGCAGATCGGCGGGATCGGGGCGGCCGTTCCAAAAGGCTAATCGTTCGCGGGTCATGGCAATGCCTTTGGATTGATGGAACTGGTTACTTTTGCCACCTAGCCCAATGCCATCGTCCTGCACGGTGACGATTAGTTGCCCGTCCGTTATGCGAAATAGTACCTCCAGCCGGGAGATTTTGCCATGCTTGAAAGAGTTTTCGACAAAAGGCTGCACCAGGAGGGGCGGCAGTTCCGTGTCAAAAGTATCGATATCCGGGGCTACTTCCAACTGGTAGTGGATGTGCTGGCCAGCACGAAGGCACTCGAGGGCGAGGTAGTATTCGAGCGCGGCAACTTCCTCGTCCAGGCCGATAGTGGCCTTGCCGGAAAAATGCAACACGGCACGGGTCAGTTGGGCAAAACGGGTGACGTAGCGCATGGCGTTATCCTTGTCGCCCTCCACGATGAGGCTCTGGATGGAATTGAGACAGTTGAAAATAAAGTGCGGGTTCATCTGGGCTTGCAGGGCGCGAATCTCGAGGTCGGCCAGGCGGGCATTCAGTGCGGAACGCCGTTTCTCCTCCGCCCGGACGCTGCGGATGCGCCAGTGGGCAAGTGCGCCGCTGGTACCCACCAGCGTCAGAGCCACCAAACCTAAGAACCACCAGGTCCGGTAAAAAAACTCCTTTGACCGGATGCGCAGGGAGAGCGGCGTTTCGGTTTGGTTGCCTTGGGCATCGGCCCCACGCAGGTGGAGCGTGTATTCTCCTGCCGGAAGGCGGTTGTAGCGCAAGGTATGCGTGTTGCCCAAATAGCTCCAAGTGCCTTCCTGCCCTTCCAGCCAAGCGAAAAATTGGTTTTTCTCCGGCTGGGCATAGTCCGTCAGCATAAATTCCAGTTGAAAATAAGACACTTCTGGCTCAATGACCAACTCTTGCAGGGTGCTAAGCCCGACAAGGTATTCTTCCAGACGCCCAGCTGTCCCGAAATATTTGGTCAGTTTGGTCAGGCGGATGTTGGTGGCCGGTCTGCGCCCTATTAGATCCGGCAGTTGAAAGGCGTTTAATCCATTGATCGTGCCGAAGTAAAACCGTTCGTTCTCATCCTTGAAAAAACTGAAACGGTTGAATTCATTGTCGGTGAGGCCGTCTTGCTGAAAAAAATTGCCCACTATTTGACTGGCTGGATTGTACCAGCTTAAGCCAAAAGCAGTGCTCAACACGCAACCACCTTGCCCATCGGGCAGCAAGCCACACACCAGATTGTTGCTCAGGCCCTGAGCATTGTCGATAACCTTTATGGTGGTCAGGCGCGGAAAACCGCCATCCGTGGCCTGCTTGTCAAAACCAAGGATGTTCAAGCCACCACCGTTCGTACCCAGCCAAAGTGTACCGCCTTCGTCCTCAAACATGGCCAGTACTTCCGGGTAGCTGAGGCGCAGCGAATCGCTGCTTCCCTCCGTGCCATAAGTACGGGATGCCCGCTGTTGCATATCCACCGCCACTATACCGTCGGTCGTACCAACCCAGAAGAGAGCGGGGTAGATTCGGCTGCGCACAATGTAGGTTGGTATCCGCGCAGCGAAGGGATTCTGGCCGTCGGCATCCGTGTAAGCAGTAAGCTTTCCGGTGCGGGGATCAAAAATGTTGATTTGGCCCCCTCGCTCGGCAGTCCGGAACAGAAGGCAAAAGCGACCGTCGGGCTGCCGATAAAAGGTGATCAAATGGCCTTTCAAGGGCCAGGTGCGGGTAGTCTGGCGACCCACGTCATAGCGGTGCAGGCCATAGTTCTGTCCGTGGTCGGTGCAGCTCATGCCCCACAGGTAGCCCGCCGGGTCGTAGGCCAGACTGCCGCCAGAGCAGGTCACTGGGATGGGTCGGCTCTGCGCATCCCGTAGCACCAGGGTATCGAGTTGGTCGCTGCGGGTATCAAGGCGGTACCAATGGCGTTCTTCCAGCGCAAAAAAGATGTGGCCCTGCCCATCGCTGACGATGCTACGCATAATGGCCCCGTACTCGCCCGGCTTGATCGGGCGGGTCAAATACTGGTGGATACCTTTGTTGCGCAGGAAGACTTTATACACGCCGCTGTAGGTGCCGAGAAAAATCTGGCGATCAAAGTCCTGCCCATAGATGTCCTGGATCTTGTTTTCCACCTCCAGCAGGCGCGTGCCGTCAAAGCGTTCGCCGTTGGCGCGCAGGCCGAGCAGCCTGGAAAAAGTGTACCGGTCGGTGGGGGTGGGAGAGGCAAAGAGC
>JAYUXG010000078.1:0-5105 GCA_043753125.1 Saprospirales bacterium
CACCCACCACCGTTTCCAACATCCTCAACGACCTTTGAAGATGCCGTCCCTCCGGATTTTCTACCTGCTCTGCCTGTTGCTACCGGTTTTTCCCGCCTCGGCCCAAACTGCGAAGAAGGGAGCAGTGGCCCCGAACACCTACGTGAATGTACCGGCCCAAAAAGGCGACAATGTAACGAAGTTACTGCAACGATACGGCCTCTACGATTTTGAGTGTAATATTAGCCAATTTTTTAAAATCAATGGCCTGCGCGAGGATTACCGGCTGCGGCCCGGCGTAGCCTACAAACTGCCGGTGCTGCTGATCAAATACAACGGCAAGAGCATCCGCACGTCCGTGAACATCAAGGACTGGCAGGCCGCCAAACGCATCGAGGCCTACAACACCTTTGCGGTGAATCAGGGGTTGCGGGCCGCCAATTTTCGCACCACCAAGCAGCTCTGGGTGCCCTGGCACGAACTGAATTGCCCCAACGCGGGTGAGTCCACCGTGGCGGTAGTGGACAATGCGGAGCGCAGCCTGAACGAAAATATGGCCGAGAATGCCGCGGGCAAGGGCTTGCGTACTTTCCCGATCTTTGGGAAGACCTACGAGAAAACGCCGCTGGTGGACCGCAAGCTGAAGGGCCGGGCCTACTACATTGTGAGCGGCCACGGCGGCCCGGACGGCGGTGCGGAGGGCAAGCGGGCGGGCCACACCTTGTGCGAAGACGAGTACGCCTACGACGTGGCCCTGCGCCTGCTGCGCCTGCTCATCAGCCACGGCGCCACGGCCTACATGATCGTGCGCGACCCCAACGATGGCATCCGCGACGAGGAGTACCTGCGCTGCGACAAGGACGAGACGGTGTGGGGGGACCGCAAAATACCGCGCCCGCAAAAAGAGCGGCTACAACAGCGCACCGACCTCATCAACAACCTGACCGAACGCCTGGCCAAGGCCGGGATCACCCACCAGACCCTGATCGAAATCCACGTGGACTCGCGCAGCCACAACACCAAAACGGATGCTTTTTTTTACTACCGGCCCGAAAGCGCATCGAGCCGGACCCTGGCCTTGCAGTTTCATAAGATGTTCACCCAGAAGTATATGCGCACCCGGGGACAGGGCGGCTACACCGGCACCGTCACAGAGCGGAGCTTGTTCATGCTCAACCGGACGGTAACGCCCCGGGCGGTGTACATTGAACTGGCCAACATCCGCAACGACTGGGACCAGCAGCGGCTGGTGCTAAAAAACAACCGCCAGGCAGTGGCCAATTGGCTCAGCCAGGTGCTACTCAGCGAGTGATAACGTTCTCCACCCCTCAACATTTTTTACCATGCACCGCTTGCTTTTTTCCGGTTTGTTCCTGCTGCTCGGCACTTCGCCCTTGTGGGCCACCCACATTGTCGGCGGCGAGATCACTTACCGCTGCCTTGGCAACAACAACTACGAGATTACGCTCTCCGTATACCGCGACTGTTACAACGGGGAGCCGCCTTTCGATGACCCGGCCTCGGTGGGCGTCTTCGATCAGGATACGACCCTGCTGGATCACTTGCGTATCCCTTTTATTCCCAATGGCGACGACACGCTGAATATTTTGCTCAGCAATCCCTGCCTCATTGTGCCGCCCGATGTGTGTGTACATCGTTTCTTTTATCGTGATACCGTGAATCTGCCCTTTTTGGCCGGGGGCTACACGTTGGTTTATCAACGCTGCTGCCGCAACAAGCTGATTCGCAACCTGCCGATACCGCTGGATGTGGGTGCTTCTTACATCGCCCGGATCACCGAGCGTACCTTGTTGGAATGCAACAGCTCGGCGGTGTTTCGCAGCTGGCCGCCGGTGGCGATTTGTGTCCACCAACCCATCAACTTTGACCACAGTGCGACCGATGCCGACGGCGATTCGCTGGTCTACCGGCTGTGTACGCCCCTCAACGGGGCTACTCCGCAGGCACCTACCCCGCAGCCTCCGAATCCCGGTCCCTACCTGGAGCTGGTCTGGCAAGACCCGCCGTACAGCCTCACCAACCTGCTGGGCGGCGAGCCGCTTATGGTGGATGCCCACACTGGCTTGATGACCGGGGTGCCGAACACGCTGGGCAACTTTGTGGTCGGGGTCTGTGTGGACGAGTACCGCACCGGGGCGATCATTTCCACGACGCGACGCGATTTTCAGTTCAACGTGTCCGACTGCGGCCAATTGGCGTCGGCCTTCTTTGCGCCGACGCTCGTCTGCGATTCGTTGCGGGTGAACCTGAATAACCTGAGCCAGGGGGCCACCGCTTTCCAATGGTACTTCGACTGGCTGGGCGACCTTAGCCAGACCTCTTCCGCCAAGTCGCCGAGCTACACGTATCCCGACACCGGCACTTACCTGATTGCCCTGATTGCCGCCCCGCAAAGCCCCTGTCAGGACACCAGTTTCCAAGAGGTGCAGTTCAGTGCCGGGTTGCCCATTACGGTAACGGCTACGCCCGACCACATCGCGCCCGGCCAGAGTGCGCAGCTGGTGGCCACGCTCCCGGTGGGCAGCGATTTCACCTGGTCGCCGACCGCCACGCTTTCCGATTCCACTATTTTGAACCCGTTGGCCATGCCTATGGTCACCACGACCTACACTATTACCGCGCCCGACACCAACGATTGTCCGTTGATCGGGCGGGTGCAGGTGGTGGTGCAGGCCCCCACCTGCGCGGAGCCGTACCTCTTTTTCCCCACCGGCTTTTCGCCGAATGGCGATGGCGAAAATGATGTGCTGCAACTGGAGGGCAATTTCATCGAAACGGCCTACTGGACGATCTATGACCGCTGGGGCGAACAAATATTTGAGGCCCATTCTGATAAGGACGCTTGGGACGGTACTTTTAAAGGGGAACCATTACCTGCCGAGACCTACGGCTACTACCTGCGGGTGCAATGCGTGGATGGCCAAACGATGCTGAAGAAGGGCAATGTGACGCTGTTGCGGTGAGGACAAAACTTGTCCAAAAAAACACGGGCGTGGCGGTGGAACAGTAATTGGCAGATAACTCTCTGGTTGTTAACGTATTACCAGCCATAAATATCCAAAATAAGCCAATCTGATGGGATCGAAATACGATATTCTGTCGTTGCGTGGGCCATACAAGGGCCTCAACTTTGCACCATGCTTTTTAGATTATATTCCCCATGTAACCAATCGCAGGTTTTATTTTTCTAGCTTTTCCATTTTTAGTTAATCTTTCAAGAAACCTCGATGCTTCGTCTCCGGCTGCCTAGCCGGAGACCGAAGCAGATGAGCAATGCAAGGACAAAGTACCAGGCAGAAAATACGGGCTTTGAAAACAGCCTCTACGGCTGCAAACTATACGCCCAGCCGCCGGTACGCCTTTAGCCGCACTTTCTTGCCGCGCCCAGTCACCACGAAATCTTCCCAGGCCAGTTCGATACCGGGCAAATGTTCCAGCTCCGGGCGTTTGTGCGGCGTCAATACCACCAACAGCGGTGCCGCTTGTAACAGCTGCCAGGTGAGCAAGAAGAGGTCTTTCGGTGGGCAGAGGTGCAAGGCAAAAGAACTGATTATCAAGGAATAAGAGGCGGGTAGGCCGCTTTTGACAACCTCCTTAAAGGCTAGCCGTAGACAGGGCAGCCCCGTGTTTTTCTCAAAAAGCGCATACGTAAAAGGGTCGCAGCCAATGATCTGTGGAACGCCTAAGCGCCGCAACACTTGCGTCACCTCGCCGCCGCCCGCCGCGAAGTCCAGTACTCCGCCGGAACAATCGAAACGGGGCAGGTTCTTTTCCAGTAAAGCGGCTATTTCGGGAAAATGCGGATTCTCATACGTCTCCGCGAAGGCCGCGTAGTAGCCCTCGGCACCATGTGCTTCGTAGAGCGGGCGAATGGCCTTCCCCGACATACTAATTGTTGATCAGTATAAGACTGTCTTTGCGCAGCTCCTCCCGCACGTGGCGGCTGTACTCGCGTTCCAGGCTATCGATCAACATTTTATAGGCCGGGTCTTCCAGCGGGGCAACATAGGGTTGTATCTTGGGCTTTCCGAACAGCTTGACTTTCACCGTCGTATAGCGTTGCGGATTTAGCCGCAGGTCCTGCATAATCAAGTGCAGTTGGCGGGTGGTGGCCAGCAGGTTGCGGTACATTTCTTCATCGTTCAGCACTTTCCCGGCGGTGCCCTTGCCGAGTACCAGGTTTTGCGCCAGCGTGTCCACCCGCGAGATGGCACTATTGGCAGTCAGCAGGGTGAAGCGCATATCGGCGATGCTGGCCGTGATAGAGTCGATGGCGGCAGAGGCCTTCTCCGAACTCTTGTCCAGGCCAGCGTTCTTGAGCTGTTCGGTGATGGCGGAGAGATTGGAGATGGTGGCCGCGATGTCCTTATTGCTGCCGCGCAGGTTGCCGGTGATCTCGGCGGCATTGCGGGCGGTGGTACTCAGGCTGATGGTGCTGGCCTCGATCAAGCGATTAATCTTCAAGGTCGTGATTTCCAGATTGCGCAATGTGGCCTCCAAAGCGACCAGTGATCGCCCCAACCCTTGCGGGTCGTTGGGATCGGCAATGCTGTCATAGATACTGGTCAGGCCCACCCGCAACCGTGCCATATACGGGTCTATCGCGCCCGGCTCGCCCAGCACACTGGCGATGAATGACTGGGCGCCCCCCAACAAATAATCGCCATCGTCGGCGCAGGTGCCATCCTGGCACGGATGACTGAATTGAAGGTTGATGGCTTTGCCGCCCATCAAACTCTCGCCTACGATAACGGCCACGGCATCTTTTGGTATATCCACGCCTCGATCGATGCTGAGCACCGCGATAATGGTCGTGTCATTGTTGGTATCGATGTACATATCCTCCACCATGCCCACCTGAAAGCCCTTGATGTACACCGGGCTGGAAGGCCGCAGCTGATCCACGCTTTTGTACCGCACATAGAGCGTGGTAGAACTGGTCAACAGGTTGGTGCCTTTTAAAAATTTGAAACCCCAGACGCCCAGGGCGACGGCAGCAATAGCCAGCAGGGCCACCTTTGTTTCGTTGTTTATTTTGCGCATTAGATGATTTTGACAGACTAACCGGACATTTTGGGGGTAGACTTCAGACCATGCAAAGGCTT
>JAYUXG010000079.1:0-5100 GCA_043753125.1 Saprospirales bacterium
CTTCGATTTCTCGCCTGAACAGCACGAGACCCTGCGCGGACTGAGCCGCATGGCCAGCCTCGAACGTTTGCTGGAATGGGGCGGCCTGTACATGACCGAGGCCGAGAAACTGCATTGGGCCGACGTGAAAAACAACTGGTACAAAGAGTTGATCCTCCACATGAAGCCGACCGAGGTGCTGCCTGGGGTACTGCCTTTTTTGGAACAGGTACAATTGGCGGGCAAGCGCATGGCCCTCTCCTCGGATTCCAAGAATGCCCGTTCCGTGCTGAAATCCACTGGGGTGGAATCTCTTTTCGAGTTAATCGTGGATGGAAACGACCTTCGACGCAGCAAACCACACCCAGAATGCTTTTTACTGGCCGCCACGGGGCTGGGCTATGCCCCAGCGGAGTGTCTGGTCTTTGAGGATGCGGCGGTCGGGGTAGCAGCGGCCAAAGCGGGCGGCTTTCCGGTAGTGGGTATTGGCGAACAAAAGTACCTGCCTAACGCGCAGACAGTTATTGCAGGATTTCAGGGCATATCATTTTTGGAATTGATGCACCAGATGCAGGCTGCCGAACCCCAACGGCTGGTATTGAGTGCTTGAAACATGGCCTTTTCAATTAATTGTTCACAAAATGAAGTTGACTTTTCTCTTTTTTATACTGGCTTTATGGCTCGGCTACACCGCTTGTCGACAAGTGCAGAAAACACCGGAGACCGTTGCCGTACCGGAGTCAGCGGCACCAGAAGAGCGGACCAGCTTCGGTGGCCTGACGGTTTCCCGCGTCCATGCGGGAAGCAACCCGGATAGTGCAGGCACCAGGCAGGTGGTGGCACCTCCCCGGATGGTCACGGTGCCGCTCGGACAGCTGCCACCCGCGTCCGCCAGCCGCCGTGCCTACCTGGCCACTGGCTGGTGGCACCTGAATATGGCTTTCCAAGCCAGCGATACCACCATTCATCACCACTACCAGGATAAGTGGCTGAAATTCAGGGAAGACCAAACGTTTGACATTTTGGTCAAAAACCAAGTAGTGGACACTGGGCGTTGGAACTGGGACGATGCCACCAATATCATTTATCTGGCTTGCCGCGACCCCTATATCAACAATACCTGGCAAATCACCGACAAGGGGTTTGTGATGATTTGGGCAGGCAATACCACCCTGAACGTAACCGGCATCCAGATTCGGGTCATCGGTAGCAAGTCGCCGCCGCCGGGCAACTAACCACGAGCTGGTTCGTTTTCGCCGGGGAGCTTTACTCTCTACCACCGCGCATGAAATATTTTTGCTTGCTTTTATCAAGCGTTTTACTACTCTCCTGTCAATCACCTACGCCCGTTCCCATCGTGCCGAACCCATCGCGTTCCCTTCCAGAAAATAACTCTATGCAAGAGCCGGAATGGGCGCGGCAAGCCGTGCTGTACGAATGCAATGTGCGACAGTTTTCCCCGGAGGGCAACTTTTTCGGACTGCGCCAGCAACTGCCCCGTCTGAAAGAACTGGGCATCGATATTCTGTGGCTGATGCCCATCCACCCGATTGGGCAGGAAAAGCGTAAGGAAAGCCCCGGAGACCTGGGCAGCCCCTATGCAGTGCAGGATTATTTGGCCATCAATCCACAATATGGCACTCTGGACGACTTTAAAATGCTGGTGCAGGAAGCCCATGCCCTGGGTCTGCAGGTCATCCTCGATTGGGTGCCCAACCACACCGCCTGGGATGCGGTCTGGACCAAGACGCACCCGGAGTACTACACCAAGGTGAACGGTCAATTGACGGAGCCGCTCAACGAAAAAGGCGAATCTACTGGCTGGACGGACGTGGCGGATTTGGACTATAACCAGCCGGGGCTGCGGCAGGCTATGATTGCGGCCCTGCAATACTGGCTCCGCGAAACGGACATCGATGGCTACCGGGTGGACATGGCCGGGCTGGTGCCCAACGACTTTTGGGCCGAGGCCCGTCCGGCACTGGATTCAATTAAGCCAGTGTTCATGCTGGCGGAATGGCAGGATGAACCCCAGCATTTCCACTCCGCTTTCAACGCCAACTATGGCTGGCGTTGGAAGGAGGTGACCAAGGATATTTGGGCGGGCCGCCAAACGCCCCATGCATTGGACACCCTGTTGGAATATCTGGACGACTCGTACCCGGAGGGCTATTGCCAGATGTATTTTACCCAAAACCATGACGAAAACACGTGGAACGGTACCGAAGCCCAGCTCTACGGTGCCTCAGCCGATGTTTTTACCGTGCTGGCTTTTACTTGGCAGGGTATGCCCATGATGTACAACGGCCAGGAGGACAACCTGCAACAGCGACTGGCATTTTTTAAAAAAGATTCGATTCGTTGGGGCAATTATGCCCGTTCGGGTTTCTTCCAGCGCCTTTGCGAGCTGCGCCACAACAATCAGGCACTGTGGTCGGGGCAGTATGGCGGGCCGTTGGTCAAGATACCGACCGATGCCGATAATCATGTGTACGCTTTTACGCGTGCCAAAGATGGCAATCGCATCATTGTCGTTATGAACCTCAGCCGCGAAAACCGCACGGTCACGCTGCGCCCGGAGGCCGAAGTGTTGGGTGCTTACCTGAATTTATTCGTGGCGAGTACGGTGCAGGTCACCCAAGAGATGCAGTTGAATCTGAAACCTTGGGAATACTTGGTGTTGACCAATAAATAATCCTCCTCCGACCTACCAAAAATGTCCGAACGCAATACGCGACCCAATCGATTCAGGCGCCTGACCATCTCAGGCCTGTTGCTCACGCTGGGTATTATTTTTGGTGACATCGGCACCTCGCCGCTCTATGTCATGCGGGCTATCGTGGGCAATGGGGCCATTCGGAGCGAGGTCATTCTGGGCAGTGTATCCCTGATCATCTGGACATTGACTCTCCAGACTTCCATCAAGTATGTGCTGCTGGCCCTGCGCGCCGACAACCGTGGCGAAGGCGGCATCTTTTCGCTCTTTACGCTGGTCCGTCGGCAGCGGCGCGGACTGATTTATTTGGCGATGATCGGCGGGAGTGCGGTGCTGGCCGAGGGAATGCTCACCCCGCCTATCACGGTGGCAGCAGCGGTAGAGGGACTGTATTCGCTTGACTTTCTGCAAGATACACCCATTCCGACTGTCTGGATTACCATTGCCATCATCGCTGCCCTGTTTTCCATCCAGCAATTTGGCACCGGACGTACGGCGCGTTATTTCGGGCCGGTCATGCTGGTGTGGTTCCTCATGCTGGGTGGCCTGGGAATTATGCAATTGGTTCATTTTCCGGAAGTGTTGCGGGCCTTCAACCCATTGCTGGGCATTGATATGCTGCTCCATCACCCAAGCGCGCTGGTGCTGTTGGGTACGGTGTTCCTGTGTACCACGGGTGCGGAAGCCCTTTACGCGGACTTGGGCTATTGTGGACGAAGAAATATCCAAGTCACCTGGATATTAGTCAAAACTACTTTGATCCTCAACTACTTGGGCCAAGCGGCATGGTGCATACAGCATGAGGGCCAGACCCTGGCCGGTCAAAACGCCAATCCGTTTTTTGACATCATGCCGGAGTGGTTTTTGCCGGTCGGCATCGCGTTGGCCATAGTGGCAGCGGTGGTAGCCAGTCAGGGCATCATTTCCGGCACATTCACCCTCGTGAGCGAGGCCATCCGCCTGGGATTACTCCCCAAAATGACGGTTGTTTTTCCCGCAAAATTGAAGGGACAACTGTACGTGCCGGCGGTGAGCTGGCTGTTGCTGGCGGGCTGTATTTTCGTGACGTTATACTTCCGGGAGAGCATTGCTATGGAGGCTGCCTATGGCTTGTCGGTCACTATCACTATGCTGATGACCACCATTCTGCTGGCCAATTACTTTGAATTGCGCCAGAAGTCGCCTTGGCTGATTTTCGGCTTTCTGATCTTTTACCTGGGACTGGAATTGGACTTTTTGCTGGCCAATTTGTTGAAAATCGGTCAGGGCGGTATTCTGACCCTGCTGTTTGCCTCCCTGCTTTTTGGCCTGATGTACGTTTGGTTACGGGCTAAAAGGATTAAAAGCCGACTGGCGCAGATGGTTAACCTGAGTGATTATCTGGACCAGCTCATTACGCTGGGCAACGACAAGGTCCAGCCCCGCTACGCCACCAATCTGGTTTTTCTGAGCGAAACGTCTAGTTTGGACAAGGTGGAAGAAAAAATCCTGTACTCCATTTTACAGACCCAGCCCAAGCGGGCGGACAACTACTGGTTCGTCCACATTGAAGTGACCGACGAACCCTACACTATGGAGTATGAGGCCCACACCATCGCGCCCGACGATGTGTACAAGATCAATTTCCGTTTGGGTTTTCGGGTGGAACAGCGCATGAACCTGTTCCTCAAAAAAGTAGTGCGTGAGCTCATCGAAAGCGAAGAGGTCCATATCGAGACGCGCTACCACATTGAGCGTGATGACATCCCGACCGGCGATTTCAAGTTCGTCATTGTGCAGGAATTTCTGTCGCATGAGAATGACCTGCCGTTGGCTGAGAAAATCATCATGGGCATTTATCTGGGCGTAAAAAGCATTACGGCTTCGCCTAAAAACTGGTTCGGCCTCGATACGGACTCTGTGGAGATCGAAAAAGTGCCGCTGTTGTTGAGTCCTGGTAAAAGTTTCCGGCTGAAGCGCTTGGGCAAATGAAGATTCTGCTGCTCCGATTTAGTTCCATCGGCGACATCGTGCTGACGACTCCCGTAGCCCGCTGTCTGCACCAGCAACTGGGCGCAGAGGTGCATTTCCTGACCAAGCAGGCTTTTGCCCCGATTTTAGCGGCCAACCCGCACGTCGCGCGAATTTTTTCCTTCCAAAAAGAAGTAACGGAGGTACTACCAGCCCTAAAAAGGGAACAGTACGATTGGGTAATTGACCTGCACCACAACCTGCGCAGCTGGCGGGTGAAATGGGCATTGGGCCATCCGGCACGATCCTTGAACAAGCAGAACTTCGAAAAATGGCTGCTGGTCAATTGTAAGGTTGATTGGTTGCCGGAGGCGCATATTGTGCAACGCTACCTGGCGACGGTGCAGCATTTGGGCGTGCTGGACGATGGCCAGGGGTTGGATTATTTTATTCCG
>JAYUXG010000080.1:0-2008 GCA_043753125.1 Saprospirales bacterium
CTTAAGAGCGACATACACTATTTTTGCCCACACTATTTACATTAAATCCATATGGCAGCAAAAAAAAGCCTTTCCCGTCCTCAAAAATATCGCGCCCAAACACAGTCCGAACTTCGCCCAACCCTGAAAGAGCCGCAAGCATTTTCAGTCGCTTTTTTTCTCCCTGGATTCTGGAAGCAACATGGATTGTTGGTTCTCATCTTACTAACGCTTGCTTTCCTATTGTATGGCATAACAGTCGGTTTTGGATATCTTCAGGATGATCAGTTGGTGGCTTGGGGCAATATTTTTGTACAAAAAGGCTTTGGCGGTTTAGTCGATATTTTTGGTAACGACAGTTTACTTGGCTATTACGTTGAAAAAAAGAACCTTTTGGAAGGTGGTCGGTATCGCCCATTACCATTAATGACCTATGCAATTGAAGTCGGCATCTTTGGTAAAAATCATCCTGGGATATCGCACTTTATTAACGTTCTGCTATATGGCATTACCGGCATATTGCTCTATCGGATTTTACTTGGGTTGTTTCCAGTGAAGGGCGGTACTCGGTTTTTCAATTTGCCTTTTTTGGCGACAATTATTTTTATGTTGCATCCGCTACATACTGAGGTAGTGGCAAATATCAAAGGTCGGGACGAAATCTTGGCCCTACTGGGCAGCCTCTTTGCCTTATATGCCATTTTGAAATACTTTGACACAGGGCACAAAAAATGGCTATGGACTGCAGGTGGAAGTTTTTTGCTTGGTCTTCTATCAAAGGAAAACACTACCACTTTTTTAGCCGTGATACCGCTTACCCTGTGGATGTTTTCAAAAATTCCTTTAGGGCGCATCTTTAGCGCCTGTTTGATATTATTTGGAGCCACTGCACTGTTCCTTATTATTCGTCTGGGAGCACTAGGTTATTTGGAACATACCAAACCAATGGATGTAATGGCACTCAACCCTTTCGTGGGTATGACGTTTATTGAAAAATTTGCAACCATCTTCTTGACTTTGGGCTGGTATTTGAAATTACTTCTGGTGCCGCACCCCCTCACTACAGACTATTACCCCTATCACGTTCCTAAGACAAATTGGACGGACTGGCGAGCACTCCTGCCGTTGGCAGCTTACCTCTGGATGGGCGTATGGGCATTTCGGCAAATGAGAAACACCCGCACCATAAAATTGGGCAACGGTCCCTGGACTATTCCGACATACTGTATATTATTCTACCTTTTAACAATCAGTGTCGTATCCAACATTTTTGTAAACACCAGCACGTTTATGAATGAGCGCTATGCTTATATGCCATCCATTGGTTTTTGCCTGCTGATGGCCTGGTTTATAACGCGAAAACTTCCTGAGTGGCTACGCAGGCCCGCCGATAGCGCAAACTATTTCAGCGTCGGGTTGGCGAGTCTTATTGCAGTACTATTTACGCTGGGAGTATGGACACGCGTACCAGATTGGGGCGGTAACGGTTCAGCTTTAGTAAGAGCTACTTTGCGTGTTTCACCGGACAGCTACCGAGCAAATTATTTCTATGGTGCTATGCTTTATCAAGAACGGTATGCAAAAATGCCGGAAAACTCTGATCCAAAATCAATGGCAGCACGAATGGTGGTAGTTGATTCGATGGAATATTATATGAACCGAGCGCTGGAAATAAACCCTAGCTATCAACTGGCTGGAATCCTAAAAGTCACTACTGCAGCAGCCAAGTACCGCGACGATAGAAACCTGGACAAGTTGCTAAAGTCTTTTGAACAACTGATAATGAATCAGCCATATAATGGAGAAATGCTGACTAATATTCTGAAAGTCCTCAAGTCAATAAAAGGAGCCGACCCTAATGTTTATAACTACTTCTGCCATCGGGTTGGCTATACTTTCTATTTTAAACAAATAGGGGATGTGGCGGGAGCTGCTGAGTTTTTAAATCTCGCGGTTGCCAATTATCCACAGGATAGAAATAGCTTAGAGGACCTACTTGAAGTTTACAGGGCCTTAGGTGATCAAGCCA
>JAYUXG010000081.1:0-2005 GCA_043753125.1 Saprospirales bacterium
ACACGGGAGTGATATCTATCTTTGCCATGAGTCGGTGCGACGTGCTTTTTTGTTTCGCAACTCAAATCTACGCTCACCGGCTCTTCTTTCCGCGCCCGCCCGCTACCCGACCACAAACCTATTCAAGCAAAAAGCCCCGCACCTCCAAACTTTGCAAGACTTTGTGTCTTTTATGGGCAATGTGCAGCAAAGTCTGAGATCGTAAAATACTATCTTCTCAGCCCAATTTATGCAATACCATATGCCCCAAACATCGTTTACTTAGTGCCGCCCAACTAAGCCGATTCATATGACTCGCCTTTCGACCTTACTATTTGACAGTCAGCAACTTAAACATATAAATATTCCATGAAAAAATTTCTCATCGGCCTGGCCATCTTTTTCGTCTTTTTGATCGGTATGCTGTTCGCTGCACCGTATCTTTTCAAAGACCAGATTACCGCCCAAATCAAAAAGGCCGCTAACGAGAACCTGACCGCCACGCTCGATTTTCAGGAGGTAGACTTGTCGGTGTTCCGGCGTTTCCCAAAACTGTCCGTCGGATTGGAGGGCCTTGACATTACCGGCACCGGCCAATTTGAAGGGGTCAAGCTCGTACAATGCGAACGCCTGGACGTGACCGTAGACCTCTGGTCGGCTATCTTCGGCGATCAAATCGACATCAAGGGCCTGTTTTTCAAACGACCGGACATCCGCGTCTATGTGCTGTCCAACGGCCAGGCCAACTACGATATCACCAAACCCGAACCGGACGTGACCAAGCCTTCTGCCACTGACGAGGGCAGTGCCATCCATTTGGAACGCTACGGCATCGAAGATGGGAAAATACTGTACGATGATAAGGCCTTGGGTATGCGGGCCGAGTTGCTGGGCCTGGAACACGAGGGCAGTGGCGAGTTTACCGCCGACATCTACGATCTGGTGATGAAAACAGCGGTGCAAAAAGCTTCGTTCGACTATGACGGTACGTCTTATCTGGTGGATTCCCGCACCGATTGGGGGGTGACCATGAATGCCGATATGAAGGCCATGAAATTTACCATCAAAGACAACAATTTGAAAGTCAACGATTTGCAACTCTTGCTGGACGGTTGGGTGCAAATGCCGGAAGGCAGCGAGGACATTAAGATGGACTTGACCTTCAGTACTCCGCAAAATACGTTCAAGAGTTTTCTATCCGTCATACCCGGCGCCTACACCCAGGATTTCAAGGATGTACAGACCAACGGTACAGTACAGTTTTCGGGCTTTGCCAAAGGCACCTACAACGAAACCACTTATCCGACCTTTAAACTCGATTTCAAGGTCGGCAACGCGGATTTCAAGTATCCGAGCCTCCCGCTGGGCGTGACCAATATCAATGTGGATGCTTCCATCAATGGCCCCTCGCAGCGGCTGAACGACATGACGGTAAATATTCCAGCCTTCAGTTTGAAAATAGGCTCCAACCCGCTGGAAGGCCGTTTTTTCCTGAAAACCCCGGAGACTGACCCGAATGTGGATATGCGTCTCAATGGCACTCTCAATCTCGGCGAACTCGCCAAAGCTTTTCCGATGGAAGGGGTGCAGGAACTGAGTGGCATTATCAAGGCTAATATGACCATGAAGGCTGCCATGAGTCAGGTCGAACGCCAATTGTACGACCAAGTGGACATGGCCGGTGATTTTGCGATGAGCGGCGTCAACTATCGCGCCGCAGGTACGCCGCCGGTGACCATCAATGCTCTCACCACCAGCCTGACCCCACAACGGGTGGACATCAAAAATTTCGACGCCAAACTGGGCCGCAGTGACCTGCGTGCCTCGGGCTCCATCGACAATATATTGGCCTATTTCAGCACGACCAAGACCATGCGCGGCAATCTCGTCTTTGCCTCAAGCTATTTCGACGCCAACGAATGGATGGAGCCTGCGCCCACCGACGGCAGCAAAGCCCCGGGCGATGTGCCAGCCACTACGACGACCACTGCCGCCACGGAAAAAGTATTCGACCGCTGGGATTTCA
>JAYUXG010000082.1:0-5074 GCA_043753125.1 Saprospirales bacterium
CTGTTCCATGAATTGATTCACATTTTGAAAGGTGACCAAGAATTGATTTTTAATGCTGCCAGTGCCGCCCGCAAAGCGGTTGAGTTTTCTGGCCCAACGGACAGAAGTATGGGCAGTGGCTACATAAGGTGGGCAGCAGTGGCTCCAATAGCTGCGCTAACAGGCCGCCCGGTAACCGGAGCAGCCTATTAATTTTTTAAATAAATAAATAAATATTTATTTAAACAGTAAAAACTACCTTTGCACAAAAAAGAAACATGGCCCTCAAATTAGGCGTTCTTTCCCAAAAAGGCGGGGTAGGCAAGTCCACTCTTTCGCGGTTGCTGGCCGTCGAGTACGCCCGCAACCAGTGGCAGGTAAAAATCGCCGACATGGATTTGTCCCAAGGCACCGTTACGGAATGGAACCGCACCCGCATGGAGAACAGCGTCGAACCCAAAATCGCCGTGGAGCAGTTCATGACGGTCAAGGATGTGCTGAAACAGGATGCCCATTACGACCTGCTCATCTTCGACGGAGAACCCCACTCCACCAAAAAGACGCTGGAAATTGCTCAGGAAACCGACTTCGTGATTATCCCCAGTGGCGTGACGGTGGACGACCTTTTGCCCACCATCAAACTGGCCCACGAACTTCGTAAAAATGGCATTGACCGCAAAAAGATAGGCATTGCCCTGTCGCGGGTGGGCGATAGCCAAGGCGAGATAGACGGAGCAAAGGAGTATATCGAAACCGCTGGCTACCACTGCTTGGGCACGATCCAGGAAAAGACCTCCATTGGCCAGGCCCACGATGCCGGCAAGGCCGCAAACGAAACCGCGTTCAAAAGCGTAAACCAGGGTATAGACCACTTCGTACAGGCCATCGTGGACCACTTGCAGGAAATAACAAAAAAATCTTGATATGGCAACCATTGCAGCACCAACAAAGAAAAAGAAGGGTGTGCCCCCGCCCGAGGAAACCACTAGCACCAACCTCACCAAACTCAGCGAAAGCGACCAGGTGGCGATGAACTTCAAAGTCCCGGCGCAGTTCCGCAAGCGGATGAAACAGTATGCCGCAGAGTTGAGCATCTCCATGACCGACCTGCTCATCACGGCCGTGGACGAGTACCGGGAAAGGCATTGATATTTAATTCTTTATTTAAAGAATTATTTAAAACTTGAATCATGGAGGAACAAAACAAAATCATCGTTTTTGAGGAAAAGCACATCCGCCGGGTGTGGCACGCAGAAGAATGGTGGTACGTTGTGGTCGATGTCGTGGCAGTATTGACGGACAGCAAAAACCCAAGTGGTTACCTAAAAGATATGCGCCGCCGCGACCCCGAACTTTCCAAGGGGGGGGGGCAAATTGCCACCCCCCTTTGGGTGGACACCCCAGGCGGCAAACAAAAAATGAATTGTGCCAGTACCCAAGGATTGTTTCGCATTATCCAATCCATTCCTTCTCCGAAGGCAGAACCCTTCAAATTGTGGCTGGCCCAGGTCGGCTACGAGCGCATCCAGGAGATTGAAAACCCGGAACTGGCCGCCGAGCGGGCGCGGCAATATTACCGTGATCTTGGGTATGATGATAAATGGATCGAAACCCGTTTGCAAACCATTTCTACGCGCGGCCAACTCACCGATGAGTGGAAAAATAGAGGGGTGCAGGAAGGGATGGAATACTCAATACTGACCGCCGAAATCAGCCGGGCGACATTTGGGCTACTTCCATCCGAGCACAAGAACCTCAAGGGCCTGAAGCGTGAGAACCTGCGCGACCACATGACCAACCTCGAACTGATTTTTACTATGCTGGGCGAGGAAAGCACCCGGCAACAGGCCATCAAAAAGGACGCTCAGGGCTTCCACCCCAATCGGGAGGCAGCCATTACAGGCGGCACTATAGCGGGGGCCGCACTGGAAACTTATGAACAGCGTTCCGGTGACAAGGTCGTTTCCAACCAGAATTTCAAGCCACAACTGGCCACTGCCAAGAAAAAGCAATTGGCCGACGGCAAGAAAGAAAAAAAGGACGATCAGCCCTGATGTCTGGACGTCTGCCTATATCGAGGAGACGTAAGTACTACCCTACCCTACCCTATCGGCTTTTACCCAAAAATAAACTGCTCTACAGGAAAAGCAATATGAGTGGCTGAGCCAGGCTATGCTCGGTTCATACCTTTTTGACCCGATCAATTTCTGTATTCTTCCTTGTTTTTCTGTATATTGTCTTTTTTTATCTGTCTAAATTCCTTATATCTAAAGAAATTTTCCTTATATTATTGGAATCAGAATTAAGAGCAGGCCCATCGTCGCCCTTAATTTAGTTACAAGTTTGCCCTTGGTCGGGTATTTCCTGATATACTTGGCATTCTCCGCCCACTAGTTCGTACTTCCCCGGTGCAAACACCGCTGTCAAGCCCATGGTCTTAATAACCAAAGACACGCCCGTCTGGACGTCTGCCTATATCGAGGAGACGTAAGTACTACCCTACCCTACTCTACCCTATCGGCTTTTACCCAAAAATAAACTGCTCTACAGGAAAAGCAATATGAGTGGCTGAGCCAGCCTATGCTCGGTCCATGCCTTTTTGACCCAATCAATTTCTGTATTCTTCTTTGTTCTTCTGTATATTGTCTTTATTTGTCTATTTAAATTCCTTATATTTAAAGAAAATTTACTTAAACATATCTAACGTTGGAGGGCCAGACTTCAAAAGAGTGAGATGAACATCCCCCTTCAGCCAAAATTGGCCATAGATGTTACTCAACGTGGCTACAAGCGACTTTGTGTCTAGCCAAGGTCTACCTATTGGAGGCTGTAGAACGTATTTTAAGCGATTTGGCAAAGCCAAAGCCCAGATTAGTACTTGCTAATTTTTCGCGTAAAATGTTCTTAAACTCCATGATGAAGAACCAAAAGCGCAGGAGAAATTAGACGGCACGAAGTTGAAATACAAAACCAAAAGGCAAAAAAGAAAAATAGAAACTAAAGTATAATGATCCCACTTCTGTATGTTTGCCTTATTTTTCAGTTCAAAATCTTTATTTGACTGTTTATTTTCCTTACATTTAAAGATTTTATCTTTAAATTTCTTTAAATTTTCCTTATGGTCATTGGAGTAGTGAACTTAAAAGGCGGGGTGGGTAAGACTACCGTCAGCCAAAACTTAGCGGTGGGCTTTGCGCATCGTGGATACAAGGTCTGTCTGTTAGATACAGACCTGGAACAAAAAAGTAGCATGCGGTGGGCGGAACTAAGAGGCGAAGCACAAGGCCATCAACCAAGTATCAAGGTAGTCGGCGTGATGGGGGAGAGCGTGCCGAAGGTAGTGGAAGAGGAAAAAAAGCACTATGACGTAGTCATAGTCGACGGCAACCCGCACCTTGGTAAAGCAACTACTAAAACGATGCTGGCGGCTGACTTTGTGATCGTGCCGGTTACCTCATCTGGGTTTGACCTATGGAGCCTCCAGAGCTTTTTTGAGCGGTTTAGCGAGGTGAAAGACCTAAAAGGGGACGATTTCAAAGGGTATGTTATTCTGAATCGGTATTCGGGGAACACAAACATTGATAAGGAGATGAAAGACGCCATCGGGGAATTTGGTTTTGACATACTGGAGAGCACCTTGGGCTACCGCGTAGCCTATAAGGAAGCACCAGTCGCTGGCTTGGGAGCCTTCGAGTACAAAGACCCGAAAGCAAAAGGGGAGATTATCAGACTCCTGGATGAGTTGGAAACCATCATCAAAACTTTGGTTTAATATTTAATTCGCTTGATTATGAGCTTGAAAGATACTATCAAAAAAAAGCCGATGACCGCCGAGGAAATGGAAAGGGCGGCCGAAGCAATCCATAAACCCAAGGAAATCAAAACGGGCGACAAGCACCGCCTGACCATTGATCTGCCAACTTGGTTGGTGGACAAGATGAAAGAAGACACGGAGCATACCGGCCAAACTCTGAAGGGTATTGTGCTGCAACTGCTGCTTGAAAAGTATCGCAATAAGTAAAATTTCTTTAAATATCTTCATTAATTCCTTACTAATAAGGAAAAGTACGGATAATTAAGGATTTTATCTGCATATCTTCTGTATGAGTTATCCCGAACTTAGAGGCGTTCTGCTTTTTACAAAGCAGGAGACCTGTAAGACACCACTTCCATCTTTCATTACCCAATAAATAAACAAGAGCAAGAATTAGCGGGTTAGTGCATAACGTGGCAGGGTAGGGTAGGGTAGGGTAGGGTAGGGGTGCGCGGAATGAGGAGAAGTTAAGTAAGAGAAACAAAAGGCAATCTTTTGAAAAAGAACAACAACAAGAACGAAGGGGAGGGTTTGCCGACCACTTGTTGTTGTTGTAATCTTTTCTAACAACTGTTGTATTTTCGGCTGCCACAAGTGTCTCATTATCAACACTTTATGGCATATAAAACCACCAAAACTACGGCAACTGCCACTAAAACTACGGCAACTGCCCACCAAAACTACGGCAACTGCCACCAAAACTACGGGATAAAACCACCAAAACTACGGAGACAACAATAGTAGTTTAAAAGGAATAAAACCCATCATGATCGTATCTATTTGCCTATTTTATTGATAATCAATTAGTTATGGATAAATCAATAATTTTAAAATGAGTTGATTATCAATGAGTTAGCGTTTAAAGGGCAATCATAAACCCTAAACCCTAACCTCACTAACAGCATCCCAGAGATATTTCAAGGTTTATTGCCACCAAAACTACGGAGATAAAAGCCACCAAAACTACGGAAACTACCACCTTTTATTTTGGAGCAATATTTATAAAAGCCGCTTTAAATTTTCATGGTGGTTTTTATATTTGCGGCAGGCTAAACCTCATTAGTATGAAAAAGTCAAAGAAAGTCCAACCGACTACTGGCGTGGTCAAATTGGTCAGGAAAGCGAATGAACTGGTGGAAGCCAGATATAAGTTTGATATTTGGGAAACCCGGGTCTTTGCAAAAATGCTGACCATGGTCAAGCCTGGTGATGCGGACTTTCAATTGTACAACATCCACGTGGGCGATCTTTTGAAGGATTTCAACCTGGAAGATCATGGGT
>JAYUXG010000083.1:0-1999 GCA_043753125.1 Saprospirales bacterium
CTAGGGGGGGCTGGCCCTACGGAGGGTCCAGAAAGGGCTAACCCTTATGCCCCCCCAAGCGGCTCCACGCCCCCCCAGTGGGCCGGGTTCAAATTCTTCAATGTCTACGGCCCCAACGAGTACCACAAAGGCCGCATGGCCTCGGTGATTTTCCACACGGTGCGCCAGATCAAGGCAACGGGCGGCATGAAACTGTTTCGCTCCCACCGCCCCGATTTCACCGATGGGGCCCAACGCCGCGACTTTATCTACGTGAAAGACGTAGTGGACGTACTGCTGTATTTTCTGGAGAAAAAGCCCCCCAACGCCATCTACAACCTCGGCACTGGTCAGGCCCGTACTTTTCTGGACCTGGCCACCACTACCTTCCAATCGTTAGGTGTGGAACCCAATATTTCGTTTGTGGATACGCCATTGGATATTCGGGAGACCTATCAGTATTTTACGGAGGCAGATATGCACAAAGTGCGCAATGCTGGCTACGAGGCTCCATTTTATACCTTGGAAGATGGCATCCAAGACTATGTGCAACATTACTTGCGGGAGGAAAATATTTGGTGACGGCACAATTGTTTTAGTAAAGAAAACCAGCGGCCCATTAGTAAAGGCCGCGCTTTTCCTCAACCAAAAACTTGTACAATGCTGTCAAAAACGACCATCCTCCCCATTTTACTGGCTCTATTTGTCCAATGGGCTATCCCAGTCTTTTCCCAAAACGAACCCTTCCAGATGCGTCAGCTGACTTGTGGGCTGAGTCAGCCTTGGGAGATTACCTATGGGCCAGACAATCATATATGGATGACCGAAGCCCTCAGCTACCAAGTCTCGCGCATCAACCCCGTAGATGGTAGCCAGCATTTGCTGGCCGATTTGAGTGGGTGCAAGAATTTCTCCAGGGACTTGAATCCTTTTCCGCAGGGTGGGCTGATGGGGTTGGCCCTGCACCCCGAACTGCTGACGGGCAAGCCTTTTGTTTACCTGGCGTATGTCTATCGTTTTGACAGTTGTGTGGCCGATGGCTTCGGCTGCTTTTTTCGCACCAAGGTCGTCCGCTTTACCTACGATATCGCTGGCGACAGCTTGAGGAATGAGGTGGTGCTGACGGATACATTGCGTGGCAGCAACGATCACAACGGTGGTCGGCTGGCAATCGGGCCGGTGGGCAATACCATGTATTTATTCTACAGCATTGGCGACATGGGGGCTGGCCAATTCATGAATAGGGAGCGGACTCATAATGGCCAGAACCCGAATGTAAACGAAGGTAAAATCCTGCGCTTCAACCTCGAACCGGATGGGGACCCTCTTGCCGCTGATAGCTGGGTGCCGAACGATAATCCTTTTGGCAGCACCACATCAAAAAACGCTGTGTGGAGCCTGGGCCACCGCAATCCACAGGGACTGGCCTTTGGGCCAACCGGTATTCTTTATGAGACGGAACACGGCCCCTATTCGGATGACGAACTGAACGTTATTTTGCCGCAGCGCAACTATGGCTTTCCGTTGGTAGTCGGTTTTGCCGATGGCAACTATAATGGTAGCGCAGTAGGTACCGGATCGACGGTGCCCCTTATTATTAGTGAACAAGCCAATGCGGCGGCTCTGGGTGCAGCTTATAAGGAGCCGCTCAAGACTTTTTTCCCGGCCAGCCAAAACACGATCAGCGTCATTTATAATAACGAGAAAAACGCAGCCCCGCCATTTCCCAACTACTACCTGTCATGGCCGTCGTCCGCCCCAGCTGGCATTGGCTACTACGGCTCGGATGCTATACCAGGCTGGAAAAATTCGTTGCTCGTGACCACCCTAAAACTGGGACGCGTGTTCCGCCTCCAGTTGGCAGAAGACGGCCAAAGTGTGGTCGGCGATACTATTTCCTATTTTGCCGGCTTGGGCCGCTTCCGCGATGTAGCGATTTCTGCCGACGGCAAAAAAATCTACGTGGCCGCCGATACTATTGGTCCTGTTCAAAGCACACCGGGCATTGCGGGTGTCCCGT
>JAYUXG010000084.1:0-1997 GCA_043753125.1 Saprospirales bacterium
CAACTTGTCCTTTACATCGACAAAATGCTGCCCGACAATGGTAGCCGCCTGCTCGTGGCTAATTACTTGCCCCAGGTGAAAATAGTGCATGAGTGGCAAGGCTACCCACTTGTATAATGCTGCGGCACTCAACAGCAAAAAACTCCAGAACATGGCCGTGCGGACGCCCGTGCCGAAATACAGATAGTACTCGAGTACGTTGAGCAGAATGAACAGCCCCAATACGGCCCCTACGGTATACAGGGCACCGCGCAGCAATTGGTTTATATAGAACTTGCGGATGAACCCGTCGAGCTTTTCAATGAGCAGGGTATAATTGTCTTTGACCATGATTAAAGTAGTTACTGGTTTATCAGTTATTGGCTAATGGTGGTTCAAGATGTTGATTATCAATTTATTACGGGCTTGCAGTAGTCATTGAATTTTTGGAAAGTGGGAAGAATTTTTCCAAAAGACAGGAAAACTACTTTGGGTGGGCCAAGATAAACGGATTTTCCGACGAAATGGTTGGAGGCGAACCCGATTTAACGCGCTTGGCAGCATCACGACCAAAAATTGACGGAGCAATGGCAGAAAAACAGGCCTCCTATAGATTTCTACCGGAACAAGACCGATTTTTGTGGGTACAAGTTGCCTATTGCTCATTTCTTATTTCAAAAAAATGGCCTACACGGAATCCACTATGTTGCCGCTGGGCATTTCTGCCCCGGATTTTGAACTGCCCAACCCTGCAACGGGTAAGGTTGTGCGCTTACAGGACGTAGTGGGCGCAAAGGCCACAGTCGTCATGTTTTTGTGCAACCATTGTCCCTATGTTCTATACGTCAACCCGGAAATCGTGCGGATCGTGCAAGAGTACCAACCGCAAGGCGTCTCCTTCGTGGGCATCAACAGCAACGATGCGGACACCCACCCCGAAGATGCTCCGGACAAAATGATCACCCATGCCCAAGCGGTCGGTTATACCTTTCCCTATTTGCACGACGCAACGCAAGATGTGGCCCGAGCCTACGATGCTGCCTGTACGCCAGATTTTTACGTATTCGACCAAGCGGTGCAGCTGGTGTATCGGGGCCAGCTGGACCCCAGTCGGCCTAAGCGCAATCCCATCCCTTCCACGGGCGAAGACCTGCGGGCAGCCTTGGATGCGGTGCTGCATGGTCAACCCGTAGCGGAACAGCAGCGTCCTTCGGGGGGCTGCAACATCAAGTGGAAGTAGATAAGGATGAATTATGAACTATAAATTGCCTGTATAACAGCTATGCATTTCAGTTCAATGGCGATCGGCGTGGGCAGGCGGTCAATACCCACGGTGGTGCGGCACGGCTGGTTATCAACAAAATATTCCGCGTAGAGGCGATTGAACGTGTGGAAGTCGCGCTCCATATTGGTCAGGAAAACGGTGACGTCCACCATATCTTCCCAGCGGGCACCAGCGGCTTCGAGCACGGTGCGCACATTCTGAAAAACGGAGTGTACTTGGGCCTCGAAGTCGAAATCGGTGTAATTGCCCAGGGTACTGCGTTGTAGTCCCGGCACCCCATCCGTGGCCGGGTCGCGCGGGCCAATACCGGAGAGAAAAAGCAGGTTGCCCACGCGCCGGGCATGGGGATACAAGCCCACGGGTTTTGGGGCCTGGTCGGCGTTTATTTTTTCGGAGGTAGCCATTTTTGAAAGGGGAAAGGTAGGCGGAAAATCATATAAAGCAGGTTCTCAGAAATAGGTTTACCGGTGTGTCCGGTCGCTCCTGTAATCACGTACACAGGTTGAAAATATTTACTGTTTCAGTCCTCGCGCCACTATGGTGCGCGACGGCCCGCTCCACACGAAAGCGTACCAGCCGGGTGGCCAGGCCGAGGCATCCAAGGCAGCTGGCCAAGTATGCGTCTGCAGCACTATCTGCCCTTGGGCGTTGGTCACTCGTAGCAAGCCGGGTGAATGCTCGCCGTAAGTTGGCAGTTGTACGATCCGATCGAAAGGATTGGGGAAAAGGTGGG
>JAYUXG010000085.1:0-1997 GCA_043753125.1 Saprospirales bacterium
CCCATCACCATCACCGAGGCGATCAGTACCGCGATGGGCAAGGCCGTGGGAAACACCGAAATGGATAAGTAGCCGATCAGTTCGAGCATAGTGATAATGCTCACCCCTTTGCCCGCGATTTCGTCAATATACAGCCATAAAAACTGCATGATCAGCACGAACAGTGCAATGCCGAACGATACGGCAAACGGCCCGACAAAACTGCTTAATAAAAGTCGATCTATTTTTTTCATTATCAAAATGCCAGCCCTACGGGCTTTACCAAATTCCGCTGATTCAACTACACATCAAATTTCGATTGAAACGCCTTAAACGCCCGAATCGTTGCCAACGGATCTTTGGCCCCAAAAATACTGCTGCCTGCCACCAGTACATCGGCCCCGGCTTGGAGCAGGGCTTCAGCGTTTTGCAGCCCTACCCCGCCGTCTATTTCAATAAGGGCCTTGGAATTAGAAGCCAGAATCATCTCGCGCAGTCGCCGGGTCTTGGGCAGGGTTTGGTAAATAAACTTTTGACCGCCAAAGCCCGGATTCACCGACATAAGACACACTAAATCAAGGTCTTCGATCACGTATTCCAGTATTTCGACGGGGGTGTGCGGGTTCAGCGCCACGCCCGCCAAAGCACCACTTTCCTTGATCTGATGAATCGTACGGTGCAGATGGGGGCAGGCCTCCGCGTGTACTGTGATCGAATGCGCACCTGCCTCCCGGAAGGCATCGATATATTCTTCCGGTTCCACAATCATCAGATGGACATCCAGCGGCTTGCTCGATATTTTTTTGACGGCCGCTACAATAAACATCCCAAAGCTGATATTTGGCACAAATCGCCCGTCCATCACGTCCAGGTGCAGCCAATCAGCCTCACTGAAATTGACCATTTCAATTTCGGCGACCAGTTTGGTAAAATCGGCGGCCAGCAACGACGGGGCAACTAAGGGTTGTTTCACGAAGTGTTGAGGTTGTTGAGAGTGTTGAGGTCGTTGAGAGTGTTGAGAGTGTTGAGAGTGTTGAGGTTGTTGAGCATTTTCTTTTCTCAACAACCTCAACCTTTTCTTTTTTCAACAATCTCAACCTTTTAATGTACAATCACCACCTGATCCTCCCGCAGGATAGGTAAACGCTTCATTTTCAAGTACAACTGCGCCGTAGCCAGCACATCCTTTTCGCAGTACCGGGCAATCCGGTCAAGGTCGCGCTCTTCCCAATACACGCTGGCCACCTGGCTGCCATCCATGTCATCCTTGGGAGAAGGGAAGTCAAACACTGCCGCCAACAAGCGCAGGGACGTGTAGTTCTTGAGGTCGCCAAACTTCCACATTTCCATTGTATCGAGCAAATGCTTAGTCTCCCAGGGTTTTTTACCGGCTATATCGAGCATCTTGGGCATTGGCAGCTGGTTCACCAGCATTCGCCGACAGATGTAGGGAATATCGAATTCCTTGATATTGTGGCCACAGAGGGCGAATTTTTCTGGCGAATTGAAATGGCGGGTCAGTAAGTCGCTAAAATCGTCGAGTAGGGCGGCTTCTACATGGTTGGCGTATGACTTCAGGCGCAGCAATGGTTCCGTGCTGCCCGGCTGCCGGGTCAGAAAGCCGACTGATACACAGATGATCTTGCCAAACTCCGCGTAAATACCCGCCCGGGTTCGATAAGCCTCTGCAATCTCGTCGTATTCCAGTTCATCTTGGGTCTTGCGCAGAATGGTGCGGCACTTGATGCCCCAAAGTTCTTGCATATCCTCATTCAAGTCCTCGAAGTCAGGCGTGCCAGGGGTAGTTTCCACGTCTAGGAAAAGTACGTTGTACAGATCAAAAGCATCAAAAATAGACATAATAGGAGAAGTCCGATGATTCAAATTGCCCAAAACAGGTTGCCGCAAAGGTAATATTTCATCGTCAATGAAGAGACGGGTTTGCTACGGGAAATAGGCAAAGCCCTAATGCCGGGTAAAAATTGGTGGGTGCTGTAGTCAAGTTATCAATCGCTTTT
>JAYUXG010000086.1:0-1994 GCA_043753125.1 Saprospirales bacterium
TGGCCCAGGCAGATACCCAGGATGGGCTTTTTGTCGAACAGCCGGGCCAGCAGCGGCATCATCAGCCCCGCGTTGGTAGGCCGCTCCGGGCCAGGCGACAGTACCAGCGCATCGAAATCCAACTGCTCGAAGTTGAGCAGCGAAACAGCATCGTTGCGCAGCACCTGACACTCGGCACCGGCTTGCAACAGATAGTCGTACAGGTTGTAAGTAAAGGAGTCGTAATTGTCCAGCAGCAAGACCTTCATAGAGTGGTTTACTCTTCAATGCCATTGGCCGGTGCCTCGGGGGTAGCCGGGCGAAATCGAGGCGCGGTTTCCTGCGGGTCGTCTTCGATGGGCGGCTTGCCGGTATCCGGCAGCTCATACACTTTGGGAGAGCCATCAGTCTTCTGCACCCCATAGTTGTCCAACTTATCCATCCAGCTCAGCGAGGTGTCCCACATTTCAAGGGCCATGGGCCGGAAGCGTGTCCCCAATGCCTTGGCCCGCGTGGGCAGGTCTTTCAACAAGGGATACACGCGCGATTCGGCGATGGTAGCATTGTTGACCATGCCCACCCGTATGCCAAACCAAAGCAATACGCTGTAAATCAAAATAGCCAGCGCAGCCATGACTGCCCCGCCCAATATGCGGTTGAAAACACCCAGATAGATGGCTTGCAGGAAACCCTCCAAAATACGGGCGGCCTGCCGCAGCACCAGCATAATAATGGCTACGTTGACGATGAAGGCCGCCAGGAACATGGAAGGGTTTTGCGAATGGAACAGCCCCTCTAATATATTGGTCATGGCCGGCGTGACCTTGAAGGCCAGCATGATGCCGAAGACGTAGGCAACCAAGGAAAACACGGTACTGATGATGCCATTCGAGTAGCCGTGGCGGAAGCCCAAGCCAAAAACGATGATAAAAATCAGATCAATGGGCACAAGACAAGGGGTTTGTGATAGTGGATTGTCTTTGAACACTTTATGCCGTGCAAAGATCGCTCAAAAGTAAGGTTTTTTTGCCGAACACTATTAGCCGGGTTAGGTAACAGGCACTTTTAATCTTGTTTTCGTTAACGAATTATGAATTTTGCAAATGTTTCCCAAAGTCGGGTGACCATTTTGCTGACCGTCGTTTAAACGTAGTCCTTGCCAGGGAAGCGCAGGGACCACTACATAAGGAAGATTGTTTTCATTTGGTTTTTTGGGTGGGTCACCGGACGAAAGTTCGGTGGCCCTTTTTGTTTTGCAGACATCGTGTACCTTATTTTCCTCAAACTGTACTGCCAATGGGACAATAAATACTGCTTCTACCCTTTCCGCTCCTACCATCGACAGGGAAAAGCGATTTTTGCTAATTTTTGCAATTTTCTTTATAAATCAGGCGTAGCCTTTTTGTTATCTGTAAAAATTTTATCCATAGCGAGTTATGAATTAACAATTCCATTTTTTGTACCAAGTCCCCTATTTGGGCACCTGAATTTTCGTTCGAAGTCCTATTGTATGTGTGGCCTAAGCCTTGGCCCGCGATTAGTACGGATACATACGCTACCTTTGCTCCCGAAATATTTTACCATTAGGGTGATGTACCACTCTAATTACGGAAGACATTGGGACCCCCCCCCCAGATAGTCGCCGATGGACACCTTACTTGACTTGTGTCCCGACAAGATGAACGCTATTCTTTGAACCGATTGCGCTTCACTTTTTAAAAATTTAGTTTCTATGTACAAAATCTTACCACGTTGCCTGCGGATTCCGCTGCTCGGCCTCTTCCTGGCCCTTTTTTCCTTCACCAATGCTACTGCCCAGACCATTTATGGTATTTCTGGCACTGAGTTAGTTAGTTTCTCGGTTAGCGATCCTGATAGCACTGTAACTACGGTGGAGATTACCGGCATTGCCGACGACCAAGTGATTTCCGGACTTGATTTCCGGCCCAACACTGGTCAGCTGTACACGATTGGTTACAATGATTCGACTGGACAAGCGCGACTGTACACCATAA
>JAYUXG010000087.1:0-1993 GCA_043753125.1 Saprospirales bacterium
ATCCCACCAGCGAATTTTTTCCAGATGCCATAGTCTACGTGGCCGACCTCACTAAGTTAGAAAAGCATGTCCTGTTGTTCACGCAGTTGCTGGATCTGAATTTGCCAATGATCCTGGTGCTGAATATGTCCGATGCGGCAGCGGAACTGGGTATCAAGGTCAATACAGCCCGCCTGGCCGAGCGATTCGGAGTGCCGGTGGTAGCGGTGAGCGGGCGCACTGGCGACAACATCCAGCGGCTGTTGGGCGAAATACAAAAATTGGACCGCCAGGGAGCTGACCTGCGAAAACCTTACTACCATCTTTCGGACTTGGAAAAGCAGGTGTCGGAAGCAGTGCGTCAAAATTTGAGCGTTGATAATCCTTACCGTGCGCTACAATTGGCCCACCACCACCATTGGTTGCCGTTTGTATCCAAGGCCGACCGTGGCACTGTCGCAGCCATTGTGCAGACCAAAAATTTCCAGTCGCTGCGGGGCCAAGTGGATGAAACGCTTGACCGCTACGATCATTTTTTGCCGGTGGTGCAGGAGGCCGTGCAGCAGCCTCCCGCTTTTCCCAGTACGCCGACTGATCGGCTGGATGCCATACTGACCCACCGACGCCTTGGGCCATTCCTATTTTTCGGGGTGATGCTGTTGGTATTCCAAGCTATTTTTGACTGGAGCCAATACCCAATGGACGCCATCGAAATCGGGTTCAACAACCTGAACGATTGGCTGAAGTTGCACCTGCCCACCGCTTGGTACACCGATTTATTGACCGATGGCGTACTGACCGGATTGAGTGGTATTTTGGTTTTTGTGCCGCAGATCGCGCTCTTGTTTCTGCTCATCACTATTTTGGAAGAAGTGGGCTACATGGCACGGGTAGTGTTTATGTTCGATAAAAGTATGCGCCGCTTTGGTATGAATGGCCGTAGCATCGTGTCGCTCATCAGTGGTGGAGCCTGCGCCGTGCCGGCCATCATGAGTAGCCGTACCATTGGCAACTGGCAGGAACGGCTCATCACGATCATGGTCACGCCGTTCATCAGTTGCAGTGCACGCATCCCGGTTTATCTGGTGCTGATCGGGTTGGCTGTCCCAAATGTAAAGGTTATCGGCATTTTCAGCGCGCAGTCGCTGGTGTTCGGCGGGATGTACGCGTTGGGGGTGGTCGTGGCTCTGCTGTCCGGTTGGGCCATGAAGAAATGGCTGCGGCGGCGCGAGCCGTCTTTTTTGGCCATCGAATTGCCGGTTTATCGGCTACCTCAATGGCGCAACGTGTGGCTTACGGTGTGGGAAAAGGTACGGGCCTTTATCACTGGCGCGGGCAAGATCATTATTTGGGTGTCCATCGGTTTGTGGGCCTTATCGAGTTTTGGCCCGGCCGGTGCGATGCAAAGCGCAGAGGCATCGGCCAGACGGGAAGCGGAAAGCCGACAGATTGATACTGCCGACTTGGTGGCCCAACATCGGTTGGAGGCTTCTTATGCCGGCCAGCTGGGCAAGTTTGTGGAACCCGTTTTTCGTCCTTTGGGCTATGACTGGAAGATCAGCATTGCGCTGCTAACCTCCTTTGCCGCTCGTGAGGTGTTTACCGGCACGCTGGCCGTGCTGTACAACCTCGGTTCTGCCGAAGCGGATATCAACGACCGCACGGAGAACGCGGCTAAAACCACACTGCGCATGGAAATGGGTAAGGAGACGTACACCAATGAGCCGTCCCGACAAGTGTACACTTTGGCCACGGCCCTATCACTGTTGGTATTTTATGCCTTGGCTATGCAGTGTTTCAGTACTCTGGCCGTGGTCCGCCGCGAAACGGGCAGTTGGAAATGGGCGATTTTCCAGTTCTTTTTTATGAGCGGTTTGGCTTATTTGGGGGCCTGGGTGGTGTATCGGGCTTTTTTGTAAGTTTATGGAACGAGGAACTATAAACGATTCGCTATATTTGTCCAGCCCTAGCCTCCCGTAGCGACCGGCCTTGACACCCAAATGATCCACCCAAA
>JAYUXG010000088.1:0-5052 GCA_043753125.1 Saprospirales bacterium
CTCAAATGTGGCTGCGTTCGCGCTTTTGGATCAGGCCACTGACCAAGCCACTGAGGAAACCAAAAAATAGGCTTACCAGGACGACCATGACGCCAATGAACGCCGGGGAGAAGAACATAGCACTCATTTCCATGAATTGTTCCACTTGTTCCTCCGATTGGCCGGATTCCTGCATTTGCTCCATCGTGACCCGCTTGGTCATGTCCAATAGGTCGGGCGCGATAAACGTCATAAAGATCACCGTCCATACCGCAGCGATCACGCCACCTACCAAGCCGGCCAGGCTGCCCAAGGCCATACCATTGCCAGTGGTCAGGTAGCCGCCGTTGTCTTGGTCGCGGTAGAGCCTTAGCGCCGTGTGGATGAAGTAAAACATAATGCCCAAAGAAAGCAGGTTGTTCAGCCAGCTCAGCGGCTTGTTGGTCATTAAGGTTTCATTGAGTCCGGCCACGTAAACCACGAGGCCCAAGGCGATGCTGGCCACAGCAATATATAATCCCGCCGTGATCGCCCGGCTGGTCAGCGTCTTTTTGGGTTGCAAAGAATTGTCCAACTGATTCATAATTTTTTCGTTTTGATGAAAGAGTGTTTTTTCTACCGAAAACTACGCTCGACTAGTGGATGGTGGGGTTTTTGTTCCGACCATTTTCTGGTTTCCGACGACCAAAGTAGGCAATTGACTTGTTTATCACCTATTGGAGATCAGCGTTGGGTCGGCTAGTTTTTCTGCAAAAACTGGCCGCAAGCACCGAACTTTGCCGGTGTTTTCCGGTTTTAGCCCCCGCTTACTGCCCGTAAAAAGGGGGAGAATATGGAGCGGAGGAAAGTTTTGCTCTTTTTGCCCGTTGCTTATTGCCTTTTGCCATATGTCCGATCCTACAAAAAAGAAGTTCGATTTCTCGCTGTTTCGCCGGGTGATGGCCTTGGTAAAGCCCTACCGGAATGTGTTCATTATGACCACGTTTCTGTCGGTGTTTTGCTTGGCCCCACTGTCCACTTTCCGCCCAAAGCTCCTCCAGAACATGGTGGACGACTACGTGCTGCTCGGCAATGTGCAGGGGATGACTAAGTTGGCCTTTATTATTTTTGGCATATTGGTACTCGAGACAGTACTGCGCTATTTTTTCCTGTATTATGCCAACTGGCTTGGCCAAGCCACGGTCCGCGACCTGCGCACGAGGGTGTTCCGCCACGTGAGCGGGCTGAACCTGAGCTATTTCGACCGCACGCCCATTGGCCAAAGCACTACCCGCACGATCAACGACATTGAAGCAATCAACACTATTTTTTCCGAGGGCAGCGTGACTATTATTTCCGACTTAATGACCATTGCCTGGGTGATCGGCATCATGTCTTTTACGTCATGGAAACTCACGCTGGTGGTGCTGTCGGTGTTCCCGTTGTTGATTTGGGGCAGCTACCAATTCAAGGAAAGCGTGCGGAAAAGCTACGAAAAGGTGCGCAACCAGATCGCCATGATGAATGCTTTTTTGCAGGAACGAATCAGCGGAATGCGTATCGTGCAGATTTTCAACGCCGAAAGTCAGGAAGCCGCCAAGTTCCGCCGCATCAACCACGACTACACTGATGCCAACCTGAAAGCCATCACGGCTTACGCCATTTTTTTTCCGGTGGTGGATATTATTTCCGCCCTCTCGCTGGGTCTGCTGGTCTGGTATGGGGCGGGCAAGGTGCTTAGCAGCGAGGTGACCATCGGCGTAATGGTCGCCTTTTCGCTGTACATCTCCATGCTCTACCGCCCGATCCGGATGCTGGCCGACAAGTTCAACACCCTGCAAATGGGCCTGATTGCCGCTGAACGGGTGTTCAAACTGCTCGAAAGCACGGAACGGGTACAGAACAACGGTACTTTGGCCCCTACCCGACTGCGCGGTGCCGTGGAGTTCGACAAGGTGCAATTTTCTTATAGCGGCGAGATGGCGACTGACCCCGTTTTAAAGGGCGTGTCGTTCCATATCAATCCCGGCGAGACACTGGCCATCGTCGGTAGCACGGGTAGCGGCAAATCTACGATCATCAGCCTGTTGAACCGCTTCTACGAAATACAGGGTGGCCAGATCCGCGTGGACGGCCACGACCTGCTCGATTACGATGTCTACACGCTGCGCCGCCACATCGCGGTGGTTCTCCAGGATGTGTTCTTGTTTTCGGGGACGGTGCTGGAAAACATTACCCTGCGCGACAGCACGATTACCGAAGCGCAAGCCATAGAAGCGGCAAAAATGATCGGCGCGCATGAATTCATCATGCGCCTCCCCGGTGGTTATCATTACCAAGTGATGGAGCGCGGTGCCACGCTTTCGATGGGCCAACGCCAGCTCATTTCGTTCGTTCGCGCACTGGTGTTCCAACCCGAAATCCTCATTTTGGACGAGGCCACCTCCTCCATCGACCCCGAATCGGAGGGCATTATCCAATTCGCCATCGAACGGTTGATTGCCCGCCGGACGAGCATCATTATTGCCCACCGACTCAGCACTATTCGCCACGCCACCAATATACTGGTGCTGGAAAAAGGGGAGGTTCAGGAATTTGGCCCGCACGACGCCCTGCTGGATGTGCCAAATGGCCGCTACCGGGAATTGTACGAGAAACAGTTTTTGCAGGTGGTGACGGTGTGAAATCAGAACACCAAAGACAATCCCGTCCGCAGGTTCACTGCCGGGCTGCTTTTCAGCGAAAAGGCGTTGGCCAAGTTATCAGACAGAAAATAGAACTGTACCGGGCCAGGCTTTACGACTAAGTGGAACCCCAAATTGGCGGCCGAGCGGCGATTGACGCTGTACATTGCTCCGAGCGACAGCCAGCGCACTGGTAGCCAGCGCACACTCGCCCCCAAGCCACCAATGCGGTGGTTATCGCTATTTTGGGCAAAAGCACTCACTCCCAGTCCCCATTTCTCCGTCAGTTGGAAAGTACCGCCGATGTAAATACGTTCCGGCAGCTGGGTGGTAAACGCTTGCGCTGTCTTTTTGAACTGGAAAATGTCGTTCAGCGTGTCGAGCTTTTGATCGAAATTTAAGCTGTCACCACCGTTGATGATGTCGGCACCGGGAAACGTGATGCCTTCGTATACAAATTTACCGTTGCTGCGAAAATAGTTGGCACTTTCTTTCCACTTGATCTTGCCGCCCAAATCCAGCACACTCGCACTAATGGTGAGTTGCTCGCTTACTCGCCATTGGAGGCCTATATCCACGGAAACGCCGGTATTTTTGGAAAATGCCTGGCCCTTCAAATCGGCTATGCCCACCTGGAAGCCCAAGCCGGACGTGTCGATGTCCGAAATAAGCGACGACGAATGAAAGCCATAATCGGTCTCGATGTCGAGTTGATAAATGTCAGGATTGGTGAAAACGGTGGCCGAGCGGTGGTCGTTGTCGGTGATGAATGAATTGACGCCGGTCAGGTACTTTAGCCGCGCTCCCACCGAAACGTCTTTAAAGTGTTTGGCCAAGCCTACACTCCATTCGTTCCAGTCAAACACACGGGCTTGAAACCCAAACTCCACCTTCTCGCCAATGTATGGGCCGTTACCATTCCACAAAACTTCGGCGAGGCTCTTCGGATAGACTGCCAAGCCGGTCAAGCGGTTAGCGTGGCCCGCTTGGATCGACCAGTTGCCTGGCAACCGGATGCCCAACGAGACCGTCTCGATGCGTTGATCAAAATATAACGTGTTTTCTGGTTCGAGGCGGTCAATCACCTTGCCAAAATCAATGACCGTTTGGTCGCCGTCCTTGCGCAGCAAGTCATTATAGGTGATGTCGCCCGAATGCGAGGCATCCAGCGAATACCCGGGCAACCCAATGGCGATACGCTTGTTTTCCGGAAAAAGGGCCGGGTTGATGGAGGTAGCGTGCCACAGGTCGGGCAGCGTTTGAAGCATGAGTTCTTGCTGTGCCGAGAGTTGAGTGGCAAAAAGGAGGCAAAAAATGCCGATTTTATGGTACAACTGCATTAATTTCTTTTTTTGTCTGTGCCTCCAATTTACGGAGCCTGGAAAGGGTTTGCAACTGATATTGGTATTTTTCAAACGAGGCACCCAGCCTGTAAATTTTTAGCTATCCTATCTTGTTCTCACTTTTATTCCCATCTTAATGATAGCCTTATCGGTCGCAATTAGTTTGACTGGCACCTGCCCATCCTCCGCCGTAGTGAAGGAAGTGTGCAAAAATGCTTGCTTGGCTTGGCGGATACGGTCGAAACGGCTGGCGGACATGGGGATGAAATTTTCGGTACGGGTACTACCTGTAGCTTTACCATCCGCTCCGACGGGAGCGGAACGGAGCAGGGGTTGCGCCCCATTGGCGAACAGCGAATCAATGCGGATGCTATCGGTATCCAAGAAATAGAGCTGTAGCAATGCCGAAATCGGAGTGGCATTTTCGGTGACGAGCTTGAACTCCACATCCTGTATTTTGGTGGTGTCAAAGTCGCTGTATTCTCCAAAGTTCAGATCCAACGTCTGGTCGGAATCAAAATTCTTGACCGACCCCTCTAAATCCAGTTCTACTTTGATTTGCAAGCTGATCTTGCTGCTATCGGTCAGAAACCCAATGAGATTTGGGGTTTGCAAGGCGTTGGAAATGCCCCCCAAATCATACACCAAGCGGGTCGGTTGCGAATTGAATATCTGGGCGATATTAGAATTGGTCTCGTCCAAGTACACGTCGGTATACTTAGTTTGGCCCACCTCGCTCAGCAAAGGATAGGCAAAATCAATAATAGTATCCTGAAAAAATGCGGTACTTTCCAGCTTATATTCTTCCCCGTTCTGACCGATGAAGCTCAAATAGCGGATGATGCCGCGCGTAGGAAAACCCCAGGAATTAGCGATGCGCATGGTGATTTTTGGATTTTTCACCTTCACATTGCCATCCAGATTGGTTTGATTGATATCGATCTCAATCGTGTCACGGGTCAGCGGGTAGGCCGCATAGCCAAAGTTGCCCTCAAAATAGCTGAATTTAACATTCAGAAAAGTAACATATACGTTGGACAGCCCGCTGGAAGTGTTGGGCAGCAGCT